>CALRVU010000038.1:0-12466 GCA_943371685.1 Bordetella parapertussis
CTTGGCCCAAGCGTGTACCACCGTTGATTGCCCTACATGTCAAACGTCAGACCTCACCACGAGACGTCACCCATGCCCGTCGCTCCCGCTCCCGCTTCCGCTTCCGCTTGAACGATAGGCCTCGGAATGGAGTTCCTGCCAAAGATCGCAATCTTCTACGCTTGTCTGTGGATTGCTCTCCTGCTTCTCAAGCGATCCCCGCACTCCTGGCCCAGCAAGCTTGCCTTCTCATGGCTCGGGCCGGTCCCTGAGGTTGGGGAGAGGAGAAGTCGGTTCCTGACGCGTCAAGCACTGTTCTCCGCGAGTTGGTTGATCCAGATTGCCTTTGTCGCAGCTGTCGTGATCATCCTTGTGAAGTTGGTTCCAAGCCTTCGGTCCTCCCAAGCGTTCCAGATCGTCACGGCCTTTGCCTTGAGCATCGGCGCGGCCATGGCGTTGGTCAGCACGCTCTACTTCATGCTCGCGTCTCTGAAGGCATCTCTTGTCGGACCGAACCCTCTGTTCGAGTTGGTGACGATCGAGGAGCCAGAGAGTGAGCCAAACACCGAGGCCTAGCCTTTCGCTCCAGGCGTCAAGCCGCTCCGGTCGCCTCATCTCCATCGTCAGGTTCCATATCCAAATCCATGGCTTTTGCTCAGTCAAACTTCCGACCTCCGCGCACAACAACCCTTGAGTTGGTTCATCTGGAGGTGTTATGTGCGCTGCACGCAGAGCAGGATTTCGCTGCGGTATCAGCGAGTGGGGATTCGATACGTCATGTGTTTGGTCCCGACAACGGATGGCCGGCACATGAAATGACATTCAGCGAAAATCTATCTGATTTGGCGCGACACGAGCGAGAATTCAACGAAGATCTCGCATATGCCTACGCGCTGTTCGACCAAAGTCGTTCGCGCTACTTGGGTTGCTTGTATCTCAAGCCGATCAAGTCAAATCTGGGCCGTGACAGAAGGCACGATTTGTTTGCAGCACAGGCCTTTCTATGGTTTTCTTCTCTTCACCAAGATACCGACAGGCCATCAATTCTTGCTGAAATCGCGCATTGGATTGACAGCACGTGGCCGATCGGACCGGTTGCTTGGCCTGGTCGTACACACAGTTGGGGCGATTGGCATTCACTTTCTACAATGCCAGCGAATGCGGGCTGACTGAACTTTCAAGCGGACCTGCCACTGCCTGCCGCTGCTGGACAGCATTTCATGTGCCGCCTTTCGTGTCCGTCTGCGGAACGCTTATTCATTCAAACCTCAGATGTCACAAAGTATCATGCGCGAACTACCTGCACTGGTTGAACGGTGGAAGCAGCAGAAGCTCGGCGTTCTCAAAGGGGAGCAGCCCCACGTCGTCCAAGAACTGTTCGCGCGCCTGGGGTCTGAGGTCAGTCTCGATGTGCTTGCACTTTATCGTGCAGTCGGCGGAATGGATCGAGATGATGAAAAGACCCTGTGGCGCCTTTGGAGTCTTGAAGAAATTGAGCATGAAAACAGGACCCCGTCACCGCACGGCATTCTTTTTTCTGACTACTTGCTGTCGTGATGGTGTTTTCGTGTGCGATTCAATGGTCCCGAAACGAGTTCAGTGGTCGTCGACCACTTCGATGGAAAGGAGCCAACGCTCGTGGCTCCCACTCTCAGCATGTTCTTCGCCGAATACGTCAAGAATGCAAAAGCTCTTCTCGATCCAGGCGCCTGTATACGTTCGAGAAAGTGACGCTTGACACATCAATCAACCCTGACATGCCGCGGCAAGCCGGGCCATGATTGTCATGTCAGTCGCGCCATGCCGCCGATTTCGCTAGAGTTGCAGCGTGCATGCAACGGAATTTCGGGGCGATTTCCAGTGTCCGCCGTCCGATTGCTCCGGTAAACCTGCAGTTGCGAGCGCATGTCCCGGCAATTCGGGGCAAGCATCCCATTTCAAACCTTGGTCGTTGCATGTCCTCATGGAGTCTGGTTCGCCATTTGTTTGAAGAAGATGACGGGTCGCTCCCTGACATCTTTGTAGAGCAGCTTTCCCGGGCAGAAACTGTTGCAGTTTATGAGTGGGTGATGTCGCGTTGCGCATTGTTCGATGCCCCAACTGCCTGGCACATTGTCGAAAATCGAGATGTGCTTGTCTCCTCGATTCCTCGGCCAGCGCAAGCTTTCGTCGATGGAGTGCTTGAGATGTTCAGGCATGGTCTAGTTGGTTTGTCTTTTGACGGGATTGAGCTTCCATCTCTCACCATATGCGTCGAGTCTGGTGGGGTTTCGTTTGACTACCGCAAGGGCACGGAATGGAACGAGCGAACTGTGGAAGCACTCTTTTCATTTCTGGCTGCAATCAAGCGCATCGCGCCAAATGCAGTGATCTCACAGGCTGAAGAGGGGTACTCAGACAGGCCGAGTGAGGCCTTCAGCAGTGCATTTGAAGCGCATGAAGCGACAAGCGACCAACCCAGCATGCGAGTGGAACGGCAACAATCTGCGCCTTTGTTTGCTGACCCTTTGCGCCTGCCTCCCCGCGAAAGCAACTGAGCACCACCGAGTGAGGGTGGTACATCATCCCAAGTCGGGCAATGCGAGGCCCTTTGACAGGGCGGGAGAGTGGGGGATTGGTCTCCAAGGCGGCCGGCCAGCAGAAGGCGACTGGCTGCTGTATGGCGGTCGGTGACAATCAGGAACCCAGAGAGATCAAGCGCGTGCTCAGCGGATGTTGTCAGCCGCTCAATACCTGCCACCAAGATCCCGAGCGCGCCCAGGCGATGTCTGATACTTCGATCCATCGGCGGGCACACGGCGTGCTGCCTCGCACTCTCTCTGTTGACCGCCGCACAGTTCCAACCTCTGGCCGCACATGAACATTCGCCCTTACACCCCTGACGACTGGGAGCGCGTCTGCCAGATTCACGACGCTGCGCGTCGGGATGAGCTTGCGGCGGCCGGTTTGTCTGCGGCCTATCTCACCTTGCAGCAAACCGCGGAGAACGAAGGCTTCCATGACTACGTGCTCCGGGTCGCAGAGGTGGGTGAGCAAGTCCTCGGATTCGTCGCATTCACCGGCGAGGAGCTCGCTTGGCTCTATGTCGATCCTGTGGCGTATGGCAAAGGCGTTGGAACATCACTCATCCGGGCGGCGCTGCGTGAATCAAACGCGCCGATGAGCGTCGAAGTGCTTGATGGGAACGCCGCGGCCATCGCCGTCTACCTGAAGACAGGGTTTCAGATCGTTGGCAACGACCAAGGTGTGATGCCAGGCAACGAGAGCTTTCCTGTTTCAGTCACTGTGTTGCTTCACCCGGGGTTGGCGTCTCAGGACGGATTCGTGAACTCACCGGGCTGAGATCAGGCTGCTCGGGTCAGCTGAACAAAGTCCGGATGCGACGTTGCGAGGCGGTTGCCGCGTGTGCGCCGTGCTCGTCTGTCGTATCCGGCTCAGACTTTCGCGCCGCCGATCAAGCGCACCAGAAACAGCACGATGGCCACGACCAGCAGGACGTGGATGAAGCCGCCCAGCGTGACGGACGTGACCAAGCCCAGCAGCCAAAGCACGAGCAGGATGATGGCGATGTTCTGAAGCATGGTGGGGTTCCTTCGGATGGGGTGACTGGCCCGCCGATGCGGGCCAGAAGGTCAGGTCAGGCTGCCGAGTAGGGCGTGCCGTAGAACTTGTGCACGCCGCTGGCCCAAGTGCTGTCCGCCATCGATGGCCAGCGATCCTGATTGAAGCCCTGTGCGTCCTTCAGAGACTCCTTCGGGACATTGAGCGTGAACCGCTTGTTGCCCGTGTCCAGGGTCAGTGCGGCCCAGGGCACGGCAAACAGCTTGTCGCCCATACCGAGCAGGCCGCCGAAGGACAACACGGCGTAGGCCACCTTGCCAGAGGCCATGTCGATCATGATCTCCTTGATGTCGCCCAGGTCCTCGCCGTCCTTGTTGTAGACGTCGTTGCCCAGCAGGGTGTTGGCGCCCATCAGCGCCGGGCCCGGACCCGAGTTGTCGTTGGCATACATGCCGAAGCTGTCGCGGGTGATGTAGTTGGTTTCCATGATCATTCCTTGAATCTGAGTCCGATGGCGGAACCCCTCGGCGCCCGGCTGAACGGACGCAGGTGGTGTCGGGATCCCGAGCGATGGCAGGGACCGATGAGTCCGCAAGCACCGTGTTGACCATAGGCGTGCTGCGGCCGGTGGTCTGTGCGCGAGCAGACTCAGCGGGCCGCAAGCCGTCAGATCCAGTACGCCCTCAACCGACTGAACCGGTTCTGCACGCGAAGCGTGAGGCGGCGTCGTTCCCAGGTGGGTCGATCAATGGCGACCACCTGTTGGCCGAGCTTCAGGTGGCGCGGGGTGCGGTGTTCGCGTCGAGGAAGCGTGCGACCCGGTTCCAGAAGTCCACCTGGTTCGCCGGCAGCCTCCAGCCGTGGCCTTCGGCGAAGTATTCGATCCACTCCACCTTCGAGTTGTCCTGCTGCACTGCCTTGCGGAACTTCTCGCCGTGGACCAGCGGCACGCGGCGGTCGTGTCCGCCGTAGGCCAGCAGCAGCGGCTGGCGCAGCTCGGCCGCGCGGTGCAGCGGCGAGTGGGCCTTCAGGTCGGCCGCGTCCTTGACCCGGTCGCCCATCACCCTGGGCAGGCCGAACTTCTTGAAGCTGCCGGACATGTCGTCCCAGCTGACCGAGTACAGCAGATCCAGGTCGGTGACGCCGACCCAGCAGACGCCGCAGCGGTACAGCGCCGGCTCCTGGATCAGGCCCATCAGGGTGGCGTAGCCGCCGTAGCTGGCGCCCGCCAGGGCGATGCGGTCGGCGTCGGCCAGGCCCTGGTCAATGGCCCAGCGCGTGGCGTCGGTCACATCGGTCTGCATGGCCTTGCCCCATTCGCGCCAGCCACCGACATGGTGGCGGCGTCCGAAGCCGAGGGTGCCCCGGAACTGCGGCTGGATCACCAGATAACCCCGTGCGGCCAGGAACTGCGCCTCGTCGTCCCAGCGCCAGCTCGGGCCCGTGGCGAACGGGCCGCCGTGAACCAGCACCACGGTGGGCAGGCGCTTGGCCGCGGTCTGGCCGGCTGGCCGGGTGATCCACACCGGCAGGTCGGCCCCGTCGCGGGCGCGGATGCGCACCAGCTCCATCGTCGCCACGTCCTTGGCCACGATGTCAGGCCGCTCGGCGCCCAGCTTGCTGAACTTGCGGGTCTGGCGGTTGAACAGGTAGTAGAGCTGCGGCTGGTTGTCGGCGAAGGCCTCGATCAGCACCCAGGGGGCATCGCCAGTCCAGGGCACGCTGAGCCGGTTGACCGTGCGTGGCAGCACCTTGTCGATCTGCGCCTGCAGCGTGCGCATGTCCTCGTCCACCCACTGGGTCACCTCGGCGTCGATGGTGAAGCGCCAGCCGAGCACCTTGTCTCGCCGGGCCACCACCTGGGCGTCCACGTCGAACTGGGGCGACGCGATCAGCGGCTGCTCCGACCACTGGCCGTTGGCCGGGTCCAGCAGCCACAGCGCCAGCAGGTCGCGGTCGCGTCGGGCGCTGACATAGAGCCGGCCGTCGGCCGCCACATGGCAGATGTGCAGGTCCGAATCGCCGGTGATCGCGTCGAACTCGCGCAGCACGCGCCAGACACCGGTGGCCGGGTCCTTCCAGTGGATCGCGCCGCGTCGGCCCGTCTGGGTCACCGCCGCCCGCAGCGCGCCTTCCGGGTCCGGCCACCAGGCCACGGCATGCATCGGGCCGTCGATCTCCTCGGTCCGGGCGGTGCGGGTGTTCAGGCGCAGCAACTTGATGTAGTCGATGTCGTTGTCGGCCCATTGCTCGGGCCGAACGACGAGGACGTCCATTCCGGTCTTCTGTGTCGTGCTGTTGAGCAGGAAGGTGTTCCACGGCGCGAGCTCCGCGTCGCCGCCCTCGCGCACGAAGGACCGCTGGCGCTCGACCAGCTGGCGGAAATCCGAGCCGTCGGCGTTGACCGCGAACAGGCCCGGAGCGGCATCCTGCTCGCCCTGCGGAACCTCCCAGTCGCCCAAGGTCAAGGCCAGGCGATCGTTGTTGACCCAGACGAAGTCGCTGGCATCGGACTCTTTGGAGCTGAACACCACAGTGGGCTTCATCGTGGCCAGGTCCAGCACCGACAGGATCGAGCGCCCGTGCGAGCCCCGCAGCCGCATCGCCAGGCGGCGGCCATCGGGTGACAGCTCGGCGCCGGTCATCTGCGCCGGTTGGAGGAAGCGCGCCGCATCAACTGCAGCGGCCGGCGGCGCGGTCTGGGCAGCCAGCGGGGGGGTCAGGCCGACGGCCAGGGTGGCGACGGGCGCCGCCAGCACGGTGCGGCGACGAAGGATCGGGGTCTGGGGACGGCGGTACATGGTCAGGCTGCGGCAGGGCCGCTGGTTCGGGCAGTGGACAGGCCCGCAGTATCCGTCGACCGGCCGGCGCTGCCCGCTGGTGATTCACCGGTGCGTTCGCGGCGTGTCCGTGCTTGTCCGGCGACTGTCCGCGGACAGTCCGGCGGTGGCGCTGGGTTCACGCAAGTCATTGATCTCAAACGACTTTGCTGGCCATCGAGGGTGGGCACGCCGATTGCGATGAATGACGCATCGACCGCGCCGTTGCGGTCCGTGGACACCGACATGATTCGAGACACTTCCGGCCAGGATCAGATCCTGGCGCCCTCCCGGCGGCCGCGCCTGCCTTGGCTTTGGGGCGGGCTGGGTTTGGCGCTGCTGGCAGGTCTGGTCTGGTTCATGCCGCCGTGGCTGCGCGGCCTGTCGGGTGGCGCTTCGGTGTCGATGGCGCGGCTGAGCGTGGCCGAGGTGGGCTTCGGGCCGCTGGTGCGCGATGTGGCGGCCGAGGGCAAGGTGGTCGCCGCCGTCAGCCCCACGCTGTATGCCGCCAATGCTGGCACCGTCAGCCTGCTGGCCAAGGCCGGCGACAGTGTGCAGCGCGGCCAGCCGCTGTTGCGCATCGCCAGCCCCGACCTGCAGGCCCGTGCGGCGCAAGAGCGATCGAATGCCGATGCCCTGCAGAGCGACTGGCTGCGCGCCCAGGCCGATGTGCGCCAGCAGCATGCCCAGGCCGAGAGCGCGCTGGCGCTGGCCCGGATCGAGCAGCAGACCGCCGTCAATGAGCTGGCCCGCCAGAGCCGGGCCTTTGACGCCGGTGCCACCGCCCAGGCCCAGGTCGATCAGGCACGTGACGCGCTGGCTCGGGCCGAGGTGGCCCTCAAGCAGGCCCAGCAGCTGGTGGGCCTGAAGGACGAGGCCACCCGCTTTGAGCTGCAGGCCAAGCGCCAGGCATTTGAGCGCCAGCAGCTGGTGGTGGCCGACATGGCCCGCCAGCTGGGCGAGCTGGAGCTGCGCTCGCCGGTGGACGGCCAGGTCGGCCAGCTGTTCGTGAGTGAGCGCGGGAACGTGGCCAAGGACGCCAAGCTGCTGACGGTGATCGACCTGTCGGCGCTCGAGGTGCAGGTGCAGGTGGCCGAGAGCTATGCCCGCGAGCTGCAGCCCGGCATGCCGGGCGAGATCCGCGGCAACGGCCGCAGCTGGCCGGGCCGGGTCAGCTCGGTCTCGCCCGAGGTGGTCAACAACGAAGTGGCGGCGCGGCTGCGCTTTGATGGCGCCCAGCCCGAGCAGCTGCGGCAGAACCAGCGCCTGTCGGTGCGGGTGCTGCTGGACCAGCGCGACAAGGTCCTGAGCCTGGCCCGCGGCGCCTTTGTTGATGAGAGCGGCGGCCGCTTTGCCTATGTGCTGCGCGACGGCCAAGCCGAGCGCCGCGCCATCCGCCTGGGCGCCCAGAGCCTGAGCACGGTCGAGGTGCTCGAAGGGCTCAAGCCCGGTGACAAGGTCGTGATCTCGGGTGCCGATCTGTTCAAGGGCGCCGAGCGGGTGACGCTCAGCCCCTGAGGCCAGTCGACGTCCGCTCGCCTCCGTTCCTTTCCATCTTTCCACACCAGGATCCGCCATGCTGAAGATGCAATCCCTGTCCAAGGTCTACCGCACCGAGATGGTCGAGACCTATGCCCTGCGCGAGTTCAACCTCGAGGTCAAGGCCGGCGAGTTCGTCGCCGTCACCGGCCCCTCGGGCTCGGGCAAGACCACTTTCCTGACCATCGCCGGCCTGCTGGAGGCATTCACCGGCGGCCAGTACCTGCTGGATGGCGTGGACGTGAGCGGCCTGGGCGACGACCAGCGCTCACGCCTGCGCAACCAGAAGATCGGCTTCATCTTTCAGGCCTTCAACCTGATCCCCGACCTGAACGTGATGGACAACATCGAGGTTCCGCTGCGCTACCGTGGCATGCCGGCGGCAGAGCGGCGCCAGCGGGCGGCCGACGCCCTGGCGCGGGTCGGCTTGTCGGCCAGGGCGCGCCACTATCCGGCCGAGCTGTCGGGCGGGCAGCAGCAGCGGGTGGCGATTGCCCGGGCCCTGGCCGGCCAGCCGCGCCTGCTGCTGGCCGACGAGCCGACCGGCAACCTCGACAGCCAGATGGCGCGCAGCGTGATGGACCTGCTGGAAGAGCTGCACCGCGACGGCGCGACCATCGTCATGGTCACCCACGACATGCAGCTGGCCGCCCGGGCGCAACGCAATGTCCATGTGATGGACGGCCGCGTGGTCGACCTTTCGGCCGATCTGGGCCTGGATCCGGCGCAATCTGCCATCTCGACCGCTTCAGGATTGCAGGCCGCGGCATGAGGGCCAGGCAACGCTTCTTGCCACGGCAGGGCCTGCTGACCTGGGGCCTGGCGCTGGCGCTGGGCAGCGGCGGGGGCCTGGCCCGTGCCGACGACCTGCTGACCGTGCTGGCCCAGGCGCGTGCGGCGGATCCGCAGTTTGCCGGCGCGGCCACCGCACTGGCCCTGCAGGACGAGCGGGTGGCCCAGGCGCGCGCCGGACTGCTGCCGCAGTGGTCGCTGCAGGCGGCCGAGCGGCGCAGCGCGGCCTCGGACGTGACCGGCGCCGCCCCCGTGCGCGAGCTGGGCAGTCGCCTCAGCCAGGTGCTGCTGGACCTGGGCCAGTGGCAGGCATTGAGCGCCGCGCAGACCGAGGCCTCGGCCGAGGCCGCCCGGGCCCGTGCGGCCGAGCAAGCCCTGTGTGCCAGGGTGGCCCAGGCCTATCTGGAGCGGCTGGCCGCCCAGGCGGCGCTGCGCAATGTGCTGGCCAACGAGGCGGCCTTTGCCCAGCAGGTGGCGCAGGCGCAAGCGCGCTTTGAGGCCGGCCTGGGCGCGGCCGTCGATGTGGACCAGGCCCGCACCTTTCATGCGCTGGCCCAGGGCGGCAGCGAGGCCGCCCGCCAGCAGCTGGCCGATGCGGGCGAGGCCCTGGCGCAGTTGACCGGCCAGCGCCCGTTGGCCCTCAAACCCTTGGCCACCGACCTGCCGGCGCTGTTGCCCCAGCCGGCCGATGTGGAGGCCTGGGTCGATCAGGCGCTGGCTGCCAATCCGCAGCTGCAGGCGCAGCGCCTGAGCGTGGAGGCCAGCGGCCAACGCGTCAGCGCCGCCGGATCGGCCCACCTGCCCACCCTCAGCGCCGGGCTGGACAGTGCGCGGCGCAGCGGCAGCGGCCTGGCCACCACCGGCGAGGCCCCGCGTGCCCACACCCTGAGCCTGACCCTGACCGTGCCCTTGTTTGCTGGCGGCGCCACCGAGTCATTGCGCCGCCAGGCCCTGCTGCAGCGCGACCAGGCGGGCCAAGCCCTGGAGGCGACCCGGCGCGAGCTGCTGCGCGAGACCCGTGCCCAGTACCAGGCCGTGCAGTCGGGCGTGGCCACGCTGGCCAGCAGCCAGATGGCCGTGAGCGCGGCCCGCAAGGCGCTCGAATCGACCCGTGCCGGCCAGGCCCTGGGCACCCGCACCATGACCGACCTGCTGCTGGCCATCCAGAACCTGGCCACTGCCCAGACGGCGCTGGACCAGGCCCGCCACCGCTATGTGCTGGCCAAGCTGCTGCTGTTGCAAGCGGCCGGCAGCCTGGGCCCGGCCGAGATGGCCGCCGCCAATCAATTGTTGGGAGACTCCTGATGCTGAGTTACTACTTCGAGCTGGCGCTGCGCAGCTTCAAGGCCGCCAAGGGCCTGACCGTGCTGATGCTGCTGACCATCGGCCTGGGCGTTGGCGCCAGCATGACCACGCTGGCCATCTTCCATGTGCTCTCAGGCGACCCGATCCCGCACAAGAGCGATCAGCTTTTCAACATCCAGCTCGACGCCTGGCCGATGCGCGGCTATGAGGCGGGGCAGGAGCCCACCTTGCAACTGACCCGCCTGGACGCCCAGAACCTGCTGCGCGAGGCCAAGGCCGACCGGCAGGTGATGATGGTCGGTGGTGGCCTCATCGTCGAGCCGGTGGCGCCGGGCCAGAGCGCCATGCAGGCCCGCACCCGCTATGCCAGCGCCGACTTCTTTGCCATGTTCGAGGCGCCGTTCGCCCTGGGCAGCGGCTGGACGGCCGCCGACGACGCGGCGGAGGCGCGGGTGGTGGTGCTGTCGCACTCGACCAATGAGCGGCTGTTTGGCGGCGCTGACAGCCGGGGCAAGATCCTGCAGCTGGGCGACAAGGCCTTCCGGGTGATCGGCGTGCTGGCCCCGTGGCGGCCCGTGCCGCACTATTACGACCTGACCACCGGCAAGTTCAATCCGGCCGAAGACCTGTACATGCCGTTCTCCACGGCCATCGGCCTGAAGTTCGGCAGCAGTGGCAACTTCAATTGCTGGGCCGACCACCCGCCCGAAACCAGCCGCGACGTGGGCGCACCCTGCGCCTGGATCCAGTACTGGGCCGAAGCGAGCACACCCGCCAAGGCGCAGGCCTATCTGCAGTACCTGAAGAACTACTCCGACCTGCAGCGCCAGGCCGGCCGCTTTGAGCGGCCGACCAATGTGCGCATGCGTGCGGTGATGGACTGGCTGGCCACCAGCAAGGTGGTGCCGGCCGATCTGGGCCTGCAGCTGTGGCTGGCCTTTGGCTTTCTGGCTGTGTGCCTGGTCAACACCGTGAGCCTCCTGCTGGCCAAATGCCTGCGCCGCTCGGGCGAGATCGGCGTGCGCCGGGCCCTGGGTGCCTCGCGCCGGGCGATCTTCGCGCAGTTCCTGGTCGAGGCCGGCACGCTGGGTCTGGCCGGTGGCCTGCTGGGCCTGCTGCTGACCTGGCTGGGCCTGTGGGCGGTGCGCCAAGGCAGCAACCCCTACGCCGCGCTGGTGGGTCTGGACGGCACGATGCTGCTGACCACGCTGGGCCTGGCCCTGCTGGCCAGCCTGCTGGCCGGCCTGCTGCCCGCCTGGCGAGCCTGCCAGGTCACGCCCGCCCTGCAACTCAAGACCCAATAAGGAACCGACCATGGACATCCTGCCCATCCTGGCCACGCTCAAGCGCCACAAGACGGCCGCCGGCCTGATCGTGCTGCAGGTGGCGCTGACCTGCGCCATCGTCTGCAATGCGCTGTTCCTGATCCAGCAGCGCACCGAGCGCATGGCCCTGCCCACCGGCATGCCCGACAACGAACTGGTCGAGCTGGACCTGAGCCCCTTGAGCGGCAGCCTGGCGCCCGAGGTGGCCAGCCGGGCCGACCTGCAGGCCTTGCGCAGCCTGCCGGGCGTGACGTCGGCCACGATCATCAACCAGCGGCCGTTTGGCGACAACTTCTGGGCCAACAGTCTGCGCTTGAAGCCCGAGGCCGATGCCGCCGATGTGGGTGCGGCCTTCTACATGGCCAGCGAGGGCTGGCTGCAGACCCTGGGCCTGCGGCTGGCGGCGGGCCGCGATTTCAATGCCGAGGAGTACATGGACATCGAGGAGACCGAGAAGGCAGACGCTCGCCCGGTGACCGCCATCATCCTGAACCAGCGTCTGGCGACCCGCTTGTTCCCGGACGGTTCGGCCGTCGGCCAGATCGTCTATGCCGCCGGACCTGACCCGATGCGGGTGGTGGGGGTGCTGGAGACCTTGCACTCGCCCAACCCCGGTGGGCAGGACGACCAGCAGGTGCACACCATGGTGGTGCCGGTGCGGCCGCATTACCACAATGCCGTCTACATGCTGCGCTGCGCGCCCGAGCAGCGGGCCGATGTGCTCAAGCGCGCCGAGGCCGCCTTGCTCAAGGTCGATCCCAAGCGGATGGTCACCGGCAAGCGCTTTTTCAGCGAGCAGCGCGCTGACTACTACCGGCAAGACCTGAACATGGCTTGGCTGATGGCGGGCGTGTGCCTGGCCCTGCTGCTGGTCACGGCGGTGGGCATCGTCGGCCTGGCCAGCTTCTGGGTGCAGCAGCGCACCCGCATGATCGGCACCCGCCGCGCGCTGGGCGCCACCCGGGGCCAGATCCTGCGCTACTTCCAGACCGAGAACCTGCTGCTGACGGGCATTGGCATCGTGCTGGGCATGAGCGCGGCTTATGGCGGCAGCCTCGCGCTGATGCGGCTCTATGAGCTGCCGCCGCTGCCCTGGTTCTACCTGCCGATCGGCGCGGTGGTGCTGTTCGGCCTGGGCCAGCTGGC
>CALRVU010000039.1:0-11979 GCA_943371685.1 Bordetella parapertussis
TGTGCGCGCCGGGATCGCGGTGATGCTGTTTGATGCTGCGAGCCACGGCGACAGCTCGGACGAAGCCTTCAGTTCGCTGCCTCGTTTCGCCGAAGACCTGGCCGCCGTTCTGGACTCGCTTCGCAGCCATCCAGCCATCGATACCGATCGCGTCGCGCTCCTGGGCCACTCCGTCGGCGCTGCCGCCGTGCTGCTGCACACCGCCCGGCACGGTGGCGTGCGGGCCGTCGTCAGCCTTTCGGCATTCGCCCATCCTCGCGAGGTGATGGAACGCTGGCTGGAGGAGCATCACATCCCACGTCGATGGATCGGCAGCGTGATCCTCGAACACTTGCAGGATGTGATCGGTGAGCGTTTTGATTGCATCGCACCGGAACACCAACTGCCACTCATCGCCTGTCCAGTGCTTCTGGTGCATGGCGTGCAAGACCAGACGGTGCCTCTGTCGGACGCGCACCGGCTGCACGCATTGCTGCGCTCCGGTGAGTTGCTTGCTGTCGAGGGTGACCACGACCTTCGCTTGTCGCTGGAACCTCATGCAGAGCGGCTCGTGCACTTTTTCAGCATCCACCTTGAGGCCATCGAACACCCATGCTTGAACGACTGAAACGCTGGCTGCTGCCGGCAAACCCCGCCCAGCCGGCAACTGCGGCGAACGACTTCGAATTGCCCCCGCCACCGCACCCCGCATCCACCAGATCGCCGGTCGATATGGTCATCGATGTGCGTTCAGAACGCGAGTTCCACGCCACGGCCATCGAGGGCGCCGTCAACGTGCCATTGCCACAACTGGCCCATCGCATCAGCGAGCTGGTCGCGGACACGGCGACGCCGCTGGTGCTGTACTGCGCGAGCGGGGTGCGATCCGGCTCGGGCTGCGTGCTGCTGAAGCAAATGGGCTACACCAACGTCACCAACGCCGGTGGCTTGTACGCAGCAGCCGAACGCCTGCAACGCGAGGTTCGCCGCTGAGCCCCGGCGCCGTGCCAACATGACCGACATGACGATTCCTCTCATCACCAACGAACTCGACTTTCTGGAGGCACTCGTTCCGCTGGCTGGCGCGCGACTCATCGAAGCAGGTTGCGGCGCCGCACACCTGGCCCGCAACTTGGTCAACCGCCACCACACCACCGAAGTCGTCGGCATCGAGGTCGACGAGCGGCAACTGGCCAAGAACCTGCAGACCTCCGTCGAACGGCTGCGTTTCGTGAAGGCTGGCGCCCAGGCCATCCCCTTTCCCGACGCGTCCTTCGATGGCGCGCTGATGCTGAAGTCGCTGCACCATGTGCCCATGCCGCTGATGGATCAGGCCCTTGCCGAACTCGGGCGGGTGCTGCGCCCCGGCGCTTGGCTGTACGTGTCGGAACCCGTCTATGCCGGTGAACTGAACGAACTGGTTCGATTGTTCAACGATGAAGCTGAAGTACGTGCCGCCGCCCAGGCAACACTGGACCGGGCTGTGGCCTCGGGGCACTGGGCATCCGCAGCCGATCAGCGTTTCGAATCGCCGGTCGCCTTCGCCAGCTTCGACGAGTTCGAGCAGCGCATGATGCGCCCGACCTTCGCCGACCACGGCATCGATCAGGCGATGGTGGCGCGCGTGCGCTTGCGATACCTGCCGCACCAAGGGCCCGATGGCGCGCGCTTCACCCGGCCCATGCAGGTGCGCGTGCTGCGCAAGACTTGCTGAGACTTCTGAATGAAAACCGTTTCCGCGTTCTCCGATGCTGCCGACACCTGGAACCGCCGCTATGCCGGCGACGACTTCCTCTTCGGCACCGAACCCAACCTCTGGCTGCGCGAGCATGCCAGCAGCCTGCCGAGCGGAGGGCGCATTCTGAGCGTGGCCGATGGCGAGGGGCGCAACAGCGTGTGGCTGGCGCAGCAAGGCTTCCAGGTCGATGCCTTCGACATTGCAGATCGTGCTGTCGAGAAGGCGCGGGCCTTCGCTCAGCGTGAAGGCGTGTCGGTCAACCTTTCGGTGGCTGACATCGATGGCTTCGCTTGGCCCGAAGCGGCCTATGACGGCGTCGCGGCCATCTTCGTGCAGTTTGCCGACCCCGACACTCGTGCGCGCCTCTTCGAACGCATTGCGCGCAGCCTGAAGCCCGCTGGTGTGCTCATCCTGCAAGGCTACACGCCCAAGCAACTGGACTACCGTACTGGCGGACCGCCGATCCTGTCGCACCTGTACACGCGGGATCTGCTCGAATCGGCCTTCGCCGAACTGTCGGTCATCGACTTGCGCGAGTACGAGGCGGAGGTCTGCGAGGGGCAGGGCCATCGTGGTATCTCAGCTCTGATCGGCATGGTGGCCCGCCGATGAAATGGTCAAGCCGCTCGCCCGGCGTCGATGCCGCCGCAAAGTCTGAATGGATGGGTCGCTTCCTGGTCGTCTTGCAGTTCGGTCTGCTGGCCTTCGTTGCCTGGCGGGCTTGGGTCTCGAACGCCTCCACGGACATCCTCGCCGTCTCCCTGTTTTCGGGCTCTGCATTGCTCGCACTCTGGGCTCTTGCCGCCAATCGGCCCGGAAACTTCAACATCCGGCCGACACCCCGACTTGGGGGAACGCTGGTGACGAGTGGCCCCTACCGATGGATACGCCATCCGATGTACACCTCGGTGCTCATGCTCGCGGCCGCAGCAGCAGTGAAGTCGCATCAGATCTTCGATGCTGGGCTCTGGCTTGCGCTGCTGGCAGTTCTGATGGTGAAGGCGGGCATAGAAGAGCGTGCGCTGAGGATGCGGTTCCCGACCTATGAGAACTACCAGTCAAGGACGCGCCGATTTCTGCCCTGGCTGGTCTGACATGTCAATCAAGCGCACCGATGTCCTACCTTGACGACCCTCGCGTGCTGTTCGCCGCAGAGCGCACGCTGCTGGCTTGGCAACGTACCGCCATCGCCTTGACGGGCTTCGGCTTTGGCGTCGAGCCCTCCGCAAGCAGGTCATAGCGCTCGAAGCTGTCGGCGTGCTGATCCTGCTGAGTTGCCTGGGGCGGCAGGTTTGGGCCGACGATGATGTGCCGAAGTCGTGTGGCGTCGCCCCGGCGCTCAACCAGCCATTGACTGCCCGGACAGCGGAAGCCCATCCGCCATCCAGCGCAGCATGCCGCCGCCCATGTTGGCGACCTGCATGAAGCCGGCCTTTTGCAGCAGCACCACAGCCTGGGCCGAACGTGCACCGGAGCGGCACACCGCAATCAGCGGTCGAGCGGGGTCGAGCTCGTCCATCCTGGTCATCAACTCGGGCAAGGGCATGGACACCGCGCCTGCAATGTGGCCAAGGCTGTCGTTGAACTCATGCGGCTCTCGCACGTCGATCAGTTGCAACGCTGGCAGGGCCTGTTCGGTCAGCAACTCTTCAAGCACTGACGGCCGAATCTCCCACACCCCACCGAAGGTGAAGGTCAGTGGCGCCCAGTCGGGCTGCTCAGGCAAGGCTCCGGACCCCTCAGGCCGGCCGCACTGCAGGTTCGCCGGCACGGCCACTGCCATCTGCTTCGGGTGCGGCAGGCCGAGGTGCTGCATGTAGCCGGTGAAATCAGCCTCGCTCGCATCACCACCCAGCCGCGGGTTGAAGCGGAGCTCTTCGGCCACGCTGGTGACCGTGACGCCGCGATAGTCATGGCCGGGGTACAGCAAACACCCAGGCGGCAGCGACAGGATCTGCTCACGCACCGAGCGGTACAAGGTGGCGGCCGAGCCCTGCTGGAAGTCCGTGCGGCCGCAACCCCGAATCAGCAGGCTGTCCCCTGTAAAGGCCATGCTGTGGTCGTCCAGCACATAGCTGAGGCAACCGTTGGTGTGGCCGGGCGTGGCGCGCACCTCCAGGTGGCGGTTGCCGAAGCTCACGCGGTCGCCATGCTGCAAGGCGCGGTCGACGTTGGCTGCACCCGCGGCACTGGACAGCAGGATCTCGCTGCCGCAGCGCTGCTTCAGCAACCAGGCTGCGGTGACGTGGTCGGCATGCACATGGGTGTCGAGCGTGGCCACCAGGCGCAAGCCACATTCGCGCACCAGGGCCAGGTCGCGCCGCTCGTTGTCATACACGGGGTCGATCAGCACCGCCTCGCCCGAGGGCAGATCGCCCAGCAGGTAGGTGTAGGTGGACGAGGTCGAATCAAAGAGTTGTCGGAAGACCAGCATGCTCAGCCCTTCACGAGAAACTTGTCATGCAGCACCATGCCCGCGAGCATGGCCGCCACGAAGATGGCCGCCGAGCCCAGGCCATTGCCCAACTCGGTCCCCAGCGCCACCAGGGCCGGGCCTGGGCAGAAACCACCGATGCCCCAGCCGATACCGAACAACACCCCCCCCAGCACCAGGCGACGGTCGATGATTCGGTTGGTAGGCACCTCCATCGTGCTGCCGCTCCAAGACAGGGTACGACGCGCGGCGAGTGCAAACACGCCGACGCCCACGGTGATGGCAGATCCCATGACAAGCGCCAGACTGGGATCCCAGGCACCTGCGAGATCCAGGAACGCCTTGACCTTGAGGGGATTGGTCATACCGGCCAGGATCAAGCCCAGGCCGAAGATCAAGCCACTGAGCAGTCCATAGATGTTCGACATGTTGTTTCCCCTCAAAGCAGGTGGCGCAGCACGAAAACGGTCATGAAGCCCGCGCCCATGAAGGCGAGCACGTTCACAAGAGACCTTGGCGAAAAGCGGCTCAGCCCACACACGCCATGGCCACTGGTGCAGCCGTTGCCCATGCGCACGCCGATACCGACCAACAAGCCAGCAAGCATCAGGCTCGCGGTGCCCACATCCGTCTGCACTACAGGCAACGGCGCCACCAGCCGCCATCCCCAAGGCGCAGCCAGCAGTCCTGCCAGGAATGCGAGCCGGTTGGCATCCGGCCGCAAGCTCGTGCCGGCCAGTACTGCGCGCAGAGGGCTGGCGAGGATGCCAGCGATGCCTGCGATTCGGCCATTGCCCAGCAAGTACAGCGCCGTGCCCAGGGCGATGACGACTCCGCCCAGGAGGGCAGCGATGGGGGTGAAGTTGATCCAGTCGATGGTCATGAAGGAAGGCTCTCGGTCAGCTCGTAGGTAGATCAGTCTGCAATTGGGAAGGCGCGATGCCCACCTGCCCAGGCCGTGGCGTCAGGCGGTGTGCAATACAACGAATGCAATGTCGCGAGCACCGCCATCGCCTGCGATGACGCGATGCGGTAGAGCACCTGCTTGCCCTCACGCCGTGTCGCGACCAGCCGCTCCTCGCGAAGTACCCGGAGCTGCTGCGACAACGAAGGCTGCACGAGACCCGCGCGCTCGCCCAGCACATTGACACCCAACTCGCCCTCCACCAATTGGCACAGGAGCATCAGCCGATCAGGATTGGCCAGCGCCTTCAGAAGGCCGGCTGCCTCGTGGGCGCGATCCTGCAAGGCGGCGACGGGAAGCAACGCGGAGTTCATGAGGCGGGAGCGCTGGTGCCGGGCATCCAGCTCTTTTGCATTGAGCCAGATCATAGAACATTATGTTATTTCATAGAACGTTGATAAATCACGACACGATCATGGTCTTGCCGATGTGCACACCAGAGGATCAGGCGTGCGAGGGAAATCCCGGACGCCAATAAAGCGGTATCGGCTTATATTTGTCTACAAGCATATCCAGAACAAGCGCTGGCGCGGGTGACACACCGGCTCCCACGCTCACGCCACAGGAGCCGTCGTGAGTTCCCTCGAACGTCCATCAGGTCGCCTGATCAAGGCCCCCGAAAACTTCCTCGATGCCAACGGCGTCCGCAGCGTCTTTGACGAAGCCAAGGCCGGACGACGCAGCTTCGTCCGGAGTGCCTTTGCAGCTGCGGTAGCCGGGGCGACCGCACCGACCGTGTTGGCACAGGCCAACCCCGTACCAAGCGAAGGTGGCGACTCGAACATCCTGAATCTGCCCGAGCACAGCAAGGGGCTGGGACAAGCCGTGGCCACCGATGGCTACGGCAAGCCATCACGCTACGAGGCCAACGTACAGCGGCGGCCAAGCCCGGGCCTGACCCAGACGACGCAGGCATCCGTGTCATTTGCGCCATTGCAGAGTCTGTTCGGCATCGTCACGCCGAGCGGACTGCATTTCGAACGGCATCACCAGGGTTGGTGGGATGTCGACCCCTCCAAGCATCGCCTCATGATCAACGGCTCGGACGCCGCATTGCTGAAGCGTCCGATGGTGTTCACGATGGATGAAATCATGCGGCTGCCTTCAGTCAGTCGCTTCCACTTCATCGAATGCGGCGCCAACACTGGCATGGAGTGGGGCAACGTCGCCGTGCCAACCTGCCAATACACCCACGGCATGCTCAGCTGCAGCGAGTTCACCGGTGTCCCATTGAAGGTGTTGCTGGACATGGCGGGTGTCGATTACAAGCGCGCTCGCTTCGTGCTCGCAGAGGGCGCCGACGGATCGTCGATGACCCGCACTGTGCCGATGGAGCTGATTGAAAGCGGTGAGGTCTTCGTCGCCTACGGCCAGAACGGTGAGATGCTTCGCCCGGAGAACGGCTACCCTCTGCGGCTCGTGGTGCCGGGCGTCCAAGGCGTCAGTTGGGTCAAGTATCTGCGCCGCATCGAGGTGGGGGACAAGCCCTATGGCACCAAGGACGAAGCCATCCATTACATCGACCTGATGCCTGGTGGTCTGCATCGGCAGTACACCAGCACCCAAGAGTGCAAGAGCGTCATCACCACGCCCTCGGGCGGCCAAGTCCTGCTCGACAAGGGCTTCTATCAAATCACCGGTCTGGCGTGGTCAGGTCGCGGAAAGGTCAAGCGCGTTGACGTATCTGTCGACGGTGGACGCAACTGGAAGTCTGCCCGCCTGCAGGATCCCGTGATGAGCAAGTGCCTCACGAGGTTCTCGCTGGAATGGGTATGGGACGGCAAGCCCACGATCGTGCAAAGCAGAGCCATGGACGACACCGGCTACGTGCAACCGACGTACAAGCAGTTGCGCGCGGTTCGCGGAACGCGGTCGATTTATCACAACAACGCCATCCAGTCCTGGCTGGTACAGGAAAGCGGCGAGGTGAAGAATGTCCAGCTGGGTTAACTTGGCCGCCATGGCCGCGCTGCTGGCAACCGCCGCTGCAAGCGCCTCGGCGCAAACCGGCATGCCCGGCATTGGCCGAACCGCCACCACCGCAGAGGTGCGCGCCTGGGACATCGACGTGCGCCCGGATTTCAAGGGCCTGCCGAAGGGCGAAGGGTCGGTGGCAAAAGGCCAGGACGTATGGGAAAGCAAGTGTGCGTCCTGCCACGGCGTCTTCGGCGAGGCCAATGAGGTGTTTTCGCCGCTGGTGGGCGGCACGACGGCAGCTGACATCAAGACCGGTCGGGTGGCCCGCCTGAACGACAGCACGTTCCCTGGGCGCACCACCTTGATGAAGGTCTCCACCGTCTCCACGCTCTGGGACTACATCAATCGCGCGATGCCCTGGACGGCGCCGAAGTCGCTCACCGCGAATGAGGTCTACGCGGTCACGGCCTACTTGCTCAACATGGGGGGTGTGGTCGCCGACGACTTCGTGCTTTCAGACAGCACGATTGCGCAAGCGCAACAGCGCCTGCCCAACCGCAACGGTGCCACCACTGCGCACGGCCTCTGGCCAGGCAAAGGCATGGGCAACGGTGGGCAGGCTGACGTGAAGGCGGTCGCCTGCATGAGCAACTGCACGGAAGCCACAACCGTGGCATCTGCATTGCCCGACTTCGCTCGCAACAACAACGGCAATCTGGCGGAGCAGCAACGCCTGGTCGGTCCGCAGCGCGGCGTGGACACCACAAGACCAGCAGGAGCGGCGCCAGCCAGTGGCGCCGCTCCTGCCAAGGCCTCGACAGCCAGCCCCGGTGCTGCGGCCCTTGCCCTCGCTCAAAAGCATACCTGCACAGCCTGCCATGGCGTCGACAACAAGATCGTTGGCCCGGCATTCAAGGACATCGCCAGCAAATACGCCCAACGCCAAGACGGCCAGTCCTATCTGGCCGGAAAGATCCGGTCCGGCAGTCAAGGCGTCTGGGGGAGCATTCCGATGCCTGCGCAAGCACTCACGGAGGCCGATGCTGCCTTGCTGGCCCAATGGATTGCATCCGGCGCAAAAAAATAGACCCCAGCGAGGGTTCGCCCGCTATGCGGTGGAGCCACCGCGATTTCAACTTCCATGCATGAAGGAGTACCCCACGATGAACCGCAGGCAACTGCTCTCCCATTCCGCCA
This sequence comes from Bordetella parapertussis, assembly GCA_943371685.1. Classification (GTDB taxonomy): domain Bacteria; phylum Pseudomonadota; class Gammaproteobacteria; order Burkholderiales; family Burkholderiaceae_C; genus Ideonella; species Ideonella parapertussis_A. Next base: position 8,230 of record CALRVU010000039.1, read on the forward strand.
AGGTCGCCGCGCTGCTGGCGACCACCGGCCTGCTTCCGCAACTCGCCCACGCGTCCTACAACGCAGCCGCCTTCGAAGTGAAGACGATGGCCGAGTTGGTCAAACTGCTTGGCGGAGGCACCCCTGCCGAGAGCAAGGAAGTCACCATCACTGGCCCCGACATTGCCGAGAACGGCGCCGTGGTGCCGTTGGGCGTGGCCACCAGCCTGCCTGGCGTCAAGAAGCTGCTGGTGCTGGTGGAGAAGAACCCCAGCGTGCTGTCCGCCATGTTCGATGTCAGCGACGCGGTCGATGCCAACTTCGCCACCCGCGTGAAGATGGGCCAGTCCTCCAACGTCTATGCCGTGGCACTGACTGCTGACAACAAGGTGCTTTTCGCCCAGAAGGAAGTCAAGGTCACCCTTGGCGGCTGCGGCGGCTAAGCCCCTCCTACCAAACCGACGACAAGGAGATACAACATGGCAGATCCGATGCGCATTCGCGCCCAGATGGCGGGCGACAAGGCCACCGTTCGCGTTCTCATGAGCCACGAGATGGAAACCGGCCTGCGCAAGGACGCAGCTGGCAAGGCGATCCCGGCTTGGTACATCCAGGACATCGCCGCCCAGCTCAATGGCAAGCCGGTGCTGACCGCCCAATGGGGACCTTCGGTTTCCAAGAACCCGTTCCTGCAATTCAGCGTCAAGGGCGCCAAGGCAGGTGACAAGGTGACCGTGACATGGAAGGACAACAAAGGCGATACCCGGACCGACGAAGCCACCGTGTCCTGAGGACCGGCGATTCGCGGCACAACAAGAAATCCAGCACGAGACGCTCCACATGAACACATTCACCTTGACGACTGCGGCCCTGGCGGTGACGGTTGCAGGCGCCGCAATGGCGCAGCAGAAGACCGCCGCGGACGGCATTGCCGAGTACCGGAAGATGCTCGAGGATGGCAACCCTGCCGAACTCTTCGAAGCCAAGGGCGAGAACTTGTGGAAGACGGCACGCGGCCCGAAGGCCGCGACGCTGCAGAAGTGCGACCTGGGTCTGGGGCCCGGAGTGGTGGCTGGCGCGTGGGTGCAGTTGCCTCGGTATTTTGCCGACACGGGCCGGGTGCAGGACCTGGAGTCCAGGTTGCTGACCTGCATGGAAACACTGCAGGGCTTCAACGCCGCAGAGATCGCCAAGACCGGATTTGACAAGGGCGAGCAATCAACGCTGGCAGCCCTTTCTGCATGGATTTCCGCCGAGTCCAAGGGCCGCCGGATGGCATTGCCCCAGGCCCATCCAGAGGAACGCCGGTTCTATGAACTTGGCAAGCGCGCCTTTTACTTCCGGGGCGGCCCGATGGACTTCTCGTGCGCAAGCTGTCACGGCGAAGACAGCAAACGCATCCGGCTGCAGGACCTTCCCAATCTGACCCGCAACCCTGGCAATGGCGTCGGCTTTGCAGCGTGGCCTGCCTACCGCGTCTCCAGTGGAGAAATGTGGAGCATGCAACGCCGCCTCAATGACTGCTTCCGCCAACAACGCTTCCCGTTTCCGGGTTACGCCTCCGACGTCACCATCGCACTCGGCGTGTACATGGGCGTCAACGCCAAGGGCGCCGAATCGATCGCCCCTGCCCTCAAGCGCTAAGCACCAGGAGACGCCAACATGCAACGCAAAATCGGCCTCAGCATCGCCACCGTGATCGCCGCCGCCCTGGTGGTGGGATGTGCCACAGCGCCCTCGAGCACAGAACTCGATCAACAGGCGCTGGCCATGATCAAGGGCTCATTCCGCGAGCAAGGCATTGCCAAACTCGACCGCCTCAATCAGGACCTTGGCCAGCAGGCCTGCTCCAGCGCTGACACGCCACCGGAGGCTGTCACGAAGCAAATCGAGGCCGAAGCCATGGCGACCGTGAAATGGCCTGCTGACGGCCAGTACATCGGCGACTGGCGCGAGGGCGAGAAGCTCGCCCAGAACGGACGCGGCATGACGTGGACGGATGCCAGTGCGGCGACGAAGGCCAACGGTGCGCAGTGCTACAACTGCCATCAGATCAACAAGGAGGAAATCTCCTTCGGCACCATTGGCCCGAGCTTGTGGAACTACGGCAAGTTGCGCGGTGTCACCGATATCAGCTCGCCGGCAACCGCCGCCATCGTCCAGTACACCTGGGGCAAGCTCTGGAACAGCAAGGCCTATTCCGCCTGCTCCAACATGCCGAGGTTCGGCCACGCCCGGTTGCTGGACGAGCAGCAGATCCGTCATGTGATGGCCCTACTGCTGGACCCCGCTTCTCCGGTGAACAAGTAACTCCTGCGGAAACAAGACGGTCTGCGCTGCGCTGACCGTCTTCATGGCGACCTCCCGTTGATTGCACAAACATGACACTTTCCAAGCGCGACTTCATGCAGGTGATGGCCTCTGCCAGCGTGGCGGGCTTGGCGCTCGGTCGCTATGCAGATGCCGATGCAGCCACCGCTGAGCAGGGTCTCTATGACTTGCCCAGCTTCGGCAACGTGTCCTTGCTGCACATGACCGACTGCCATGCGCAACTCAAACCCATCCATTTCCGCGAACCCAATGTGAACCTGGGCTTCGGCAGCATGCAGGGGCAGCTGCCACACTTGGTGGGTGAACAGCTGCTGAAGGCGGTCGGAGTTCGCCCGGGCAGCGCCCTCGCCCATGCCTACACCTTCCTCGACTTCGAGAAGGCCGCGCGCCGCTACGGCAAGCTGGGCGGCTTTGCGCACCTGGCCACGCTGGTCAAGCGCCTGAAGGCGAGCCGCCCCGGCGCGCTGCTGCTGGACGGTGGAGACACCTGGCAGGGTTCCGCCACCTCGCTGTGGACGAACGCCCAGGACATGGTGGATGCCTGCAAGCTGCTCGGCGTCGATGTGATGACCGGACACTGGGAGTTCACCTACGGCATGGAGCGAGTGAAGGAGATCGTCGAGAAGGACTTCAAGGGCAAGATCGACTTCGTGGCCCAGAACGTCAAGACCAACGACTTCGGTGACCCAGTGTTTGCGCCTTACACCCTCCGCAACATCAATGGCATCTCCGTGGCCGTCATCGGACAGGCATTTCCGTACACCCCGATCGCCAATCCTCGCTACATGGTGGCGGATTGGGCCTTCGGCATCCAGGACGAGAACATGCAGGCGATGGTCGACGAAGTGCGCGGCAAGGGTGCGCAACTGGTGGTCGTGTTGTCGCACAACGGCATGGACGTTGACCTGAAGCTGGCGAGTCGCGTTCGTGGCATCGATGCCATCTTCGGCGGACACACGCATGATGGTGTTCCGGTGGCCGTGCCGGTGAAGAATGCCGGCGGCACGACGCTGGTCACCAACGCCGGCAGCAACAGCAAGTTCCTCGGCGTGATGGACTTCGAGGTCAAAGGCGGCAGGATGGTGGACTTCCGCTACCGACTGCTTCCGGTCTTCGCCAACCAGTTGCGCGCCGACCCGGAGATGGAAGCGCTCATCAACAAGGTGCGCGCACCGTATGAAAGCCGACTGGCGGAGAAGCTGGCGGTCACTGACGGGCTGCTGTTTCGCCGGGGCAATTTCAACGGCAGCTGGGACCAGCTGATCTGCGACGCCCTGATGGATGTGCAGGGCGCCGACATGGCGTTCTCGCCGGGCTTCCGCTGGGGCACGAGTCTTTTGCCGGGCGACACGATCACCCGTGAGCTCCTGATGGATCAACTGGCCATCACCTACCCTTATGCCACCTTGTCGGACCTGAGCGGAGAGACCATCAAGACCG
>CALRVU010000040.1:0-11979 GCA_943371685.1 Bordetella parapertussis
CTGGACGCGCGGCCAGGTGATCTTGTCCTGGCAGGATGTGTTGCATGGTGCGGCTCTGCCGCACGACGGCCGCAATGTGGTGATCCATGAGTTTGCCCACCAGCTGGACCAGGCTACAGGAGTGGCCAACGGCGCGCCCGCGCTGCGCAGTCGACCGGTGGCCGCCCAATGGTCACGCGTGATGCAGGCCGAGTTCGATGCCTTCTGCGCGCGTTGCGAGGTCGGGGAGCCGGGCTTGCTTGATCCCTATGCCGCCACCGATCCGGCCGAGTTCTTTGCCGTGGCCAGCGAGGTGTTCTATGAGCAGCCGGCTGAGCTGGCAGCGGAGCGCCCGGCCCTCTACGCCATGCTGGCCGAGGCCTATGGCGTCAACCCGGCGCAGTGGTGATCCGGTGAGGCCGAGGCCAGCGCTTCTGCAATGACCCAGTCAGGGGCGTCCAGCGTCAGGTCGTGACCGGCCTGTGGATGCACCGCCAGCGGCAATCCCCAGGCGCGCGCCAGTGCGTGTGAGCAAGCGGGATGAACCAGGCGGTCTTGCGCACCGCTCAGCACCCGCAGTGGCACGGCCGGCGGCCTGGGCGGCAAGCGGTAGCGCGATGACGCCAGCAGCTGGCGCAGCGCATTGGCCGCCCGGACCGGATGGCGGCGTCGCTCCTCGGCCCAGGCTTGAATGAGGCCGGGTGCTCGGCCTGGATCGTGGGCGGCCACCGCGCTGGTGCTGTTCAGGATCAGCCGCTCCCAGTCCTCTGCTGGCGCGCCTGCCAGCAGGCAGCGCAGCAGCGGCCCATAGCGCGCGGGCTGCAAGCGACGGTAGAAAGGGCTCAAGGGGCGGACGCTGGTGTTGATCAGCAAGGCACTGCTCAGTTCTTGCGGGTGGCGGCTGGCCCAGTCCAGCGCCACCATGGCGCCCATGGACAGGGCAATCACCTGAAAGGGGCCGACCTCGCTGGCAGCGGCCAGATCGGCGCGCAGGGCCTCGGTGAGCTGGCCGATGGTGGCCGGGCTGCGTTCAGTGTGGCGCCGGCCGTTGCCGGGCAGTTCGGGCGTCAGCACCCTGGCCCCGGGCAGGGCCTGTTGCAGTCGCTCGGCAAAGCCGCTCCAGTGGGCGGCGCCGCGGGTCAGGCCGCGCAGCAGCAGCCAGGTGGGCGGGCGGATCGGGCTCATGGGCTGGCCACCGTGTTGCCGGGGCGCGGCCGGCGGTACCAGCGGTTGAGGGCGGCCTCGTGCTGGGCCGCTCGCGCTGGGCCGGTTGGCAACCAATGGGGGTTCCCCAGGGCGGCGCGGGCGACGAAATCCAGCCAGGCGATGTGTCGCCGCAGCACGCGGTGCTGCCGGTGGGCAATCAGTGGGTTGAAGATGCCGTGGCGGCTGAACACCTGCCGCGGGTTCTTCTTGACCCAGAGCCAGGAGCCCATCTCCAGCGTCAGCGGCAGGAACAGGTGCTCAGGCTGCTGTTGCAGCGCCTGCTGGTAGAGGTGGTCCCACAGGTCGCCGTGGGTCAGGTACTGCAGGCTTTGCGGCTCGAACACATAGCGGTGGTGCAGCAGGCTGCGGTCAAAAACTTCGCACAGCGCATGCATCTCGGGCAGGTGGTCGATCGGCTTGGCGGTGTGGGCATAGGGGAACCAGATCCGGTCGCTCAGGCCGAAGCCCGAGTGGCAGTCCACGGCGATGCTGAACGGCCGGCTGAGCAGTTCGTCACTGACCAATTGGCACAGCGCGGCGCTTTCTGTCTGCATCGGCGCATCGGCCCGGCCGCGGTACCAGGGCAGGGCGGCACTGAGCCGCTGGCCGCCGACCAGAAAGGGCACCGGCGCGCTGGCCTCGACCGGCGCATTGCGCATCAGGTCCACGCCCTGGGGGTTGGCCCGCGTGCCGCGCCAGATGCCGCCAGGGTTGACCACCGGCATGAAGACCATGCGCAGCCGGCTCAACAGGTGGTGCAGGGTCTCGTCCCAGGCCAGTCGCTCCACCAGACTGCGCAGATAGGCCATGACGACTTCAGAGCCGATGCGCTCCAGACCGTGGACACCGCCGAAGAAGCCCACTACCGGCGCGTTGGGGCTGGGGTTGCCCAGGGTCACTGCCAGCAGGGGCAGGCGGTGCTGGCCCGAGGTGACCTCGCCTAGAGAGTGCAGTTGCATGGCGGGGCCGGCGGCCGCTGCCAGCTCGCGCAACTCGGCCAGGCTGTGCAGCTCGGGTGGCAGGTCGGTGCGGTGGGGCGCGGCGGAAGTCAATGCAAGGGCTCGTGCGGGTGGACTGTCAGCCTAGCGCAGCCGTGTGTCATCCAAGTGTCACCGGCGCTGCGTAACGTGCAGGTCTTGGTCTTGTCACGGGAGTGTCGTCATGCTGGTTCCTCGAAATGCATTGCGCACCGCTCTGGCTTGCGCCGTGGCCCTGGCGTTTGGCGTGGTCGAGTGCCTGGCGCTGCTGCGGGCCCGCTGGGCCGATCGGCTTACCGCGCGTCACGCTGGCTGATTTTGCGCTGGCCGGCTTGCGCCGGCGGTGCAGTTTGGCGGTCATGCAGGCTTCACCGCACCGCCGCTGGCGCGTCATGCCGCGTGGCGAGCATCGAGGTTTCCCTGTTCAGGAGACTTTTCGATGCAATCGACTTTCCGTTTGAGCGCGCTGGCGCTGGCCATGCTGGGTGCGGCTTGCGCTGCCCAGGCTGTTGAACTGGTGGGCTTCGCGTCGCTCGACGCTGACACCTTCTCCAAGGGCCCGACTTCGGGTCAGTTCGTCGCGTCGGCCAACGGCCGCACGCTGCCGCTGGTCGACAAGCAACCCGTGCAGGGCTTCTCGGCCGTGCTGCCGGGTCCTGTTTCCGGCACCTATCAGGTGATGGCCGACAACGGTTTTGGCACCAAGGCCAACTCGCCCGACGCCCTGCTGCGCATCTACACCGTGATGCCCGAGTTCCGCACCTGGAACGGCACGGCGCGCGTGGGCAGCGGCTCGGTCAAGCCGGTCGACAAGGAAACCGGCGCCGTGGTGGCCGCGTTTGACGGCGCCAGCATGGTCACGCTCAAGGATCCCGACGGCTTGCTCAGCTTCACCAAGGTGGCGGACCGTGAGTTCTATCCCTACGCCGGCAGCGGCCCGGGCTCGGCCAGCATCCCGGTGGACAGTGCGATCCGCAAGAGCAAGGCCCTGACCGGTGCTGATCTGGACATCGAGGCCATGCGCCGTGACAAGAACGGCTACTACTGGTTTGGTGACGAGTTCGGACCGTTCCTGGTGAAGACTGGCAAGGCCGGCAAGGTGCAGCGTTCCGAGATCCCGATGGCTGGCGTGATGTCGCCCGACAATCCGCATCTGGATGGCAACACCCCCACGCTGGGCGGATCACGCGGCTTTGAGGGCATGGCCATCAACAAGGCCGGCGACATGCTCTTCACCTTGCTTGAAGGCAGCGTGACCGGCGACCCGGCCGGCAGCCTGCGCATCAACGCCTTCAGCATCGACACCGAGAGCTACACCGGCGCCCAGTGGCTCTACAAGCTCGACGCCGCCGGCACCAACATCGGCGACATGACGGCGGTGAACGAGCACGAGTTCCTGGTGATCGAGCGCAATGGCACGCAGGAACCGCGCTTCAAGAAGATCTTCCTGATCGACCTGAACGTGGTGGGCGCCGACGGCTTCGTGAAGAAGACCGAAGTGGCCGACCTGATGAACATCGCCGATCCGCACGACCTCAACGATGACGGGCAGACGCTGTTCACCTTCCCCTTCGTGACCATCGAAGATGTGCTGGTGCTGGACGCCAGCACGCTGCTGGTGATGAACGACAACAACTACCCCGGCAGCAGCAAGACGGCCGGCGTGCCCGATGCGAACGAGTTCTTGAAGCTCAAGCTCGACCGCAAGCTGGCCGTGAAAGACAAGACGCCCTTGAACTGAGCGTCTTGATCAGGGGTGCCTGCCGGATCAGCGTTGAACCGGCGGCGCCTTGCTGACCCGCACCTTGCCACCGGTGGTGACGATGATCACCGCATCACCGGGGTTCAGCACCTCGGTGCCCTTGGCTTGCACGATGGCGCGGCGGTCACCGTTGCGCAGCTGGATCAGCAGCTCGACCGCGTCTTCTTTGGTGGACGAGCGCTCGATCGCATTGCCCAGCGCAGCGCCGGCCACCGCACCCAGCACGCCAACGATGGCCGATTCGCGACTGCCACCCACGGACGAGCCCGCCACGCCGCCGACCACCGCACCTGCCGCGCCACCCAGGCCGCTCTGGCTGCCGTCAACGGTGACGTTGCGCACGCTGAGCACGGTGCCGTCCTGGATCGTCGACATGCGCTGGGCGTCTTCACGCTTGATCACGTCAGGGTTGGAAGTGCTGCAGGCGCCCAGCAAGGCGACGGTGGCAGCCAGTGCCAGGGCGGCGTAGGGGCGGGAGGTGGTGCGTTGCATTTGGAAATGGCAAAAGCGGGAGAGTACAAGGCAACGCGCCGCGCGAGGCAGGCGTTGACGGATCAGCCGTGTAAACGACTGTTGCGGGGCACGCTGGCCAGCAGGAAATCCATCTGGTCGGAGACGATGCGGCGCCCCCGCAGGATCATGTCCTCATGCAAGCTGGGCACGTAGGGCAGGTAAAGCAGGCTCATGCGAGCCTCTTCGGGCAGGCGGTTGCCCTTGCGACCATTGCAGCCCTTGCAGGCCGCGATGCAGTTCATCCAGGTGTCCTGTCCGCCGCGCGAGACCGGGATGATGTGCTCGCGGGTCATGTCGTCGCCGCCAAAACGGTGGCCGCAATAGGCGCAGACGTGGCGGTCGCGGGCAAACAGCTTGGGGTTGGTCAGGGCCGGCATCTGCCGCCAGGCCCGCGACGGCATGGCGCCTCGCACGGCAATGATCGGATGCAGTTCAATCCGCGACTGCAGGCCGGTGCTGCGCTGCAGGCCGCCGCGCATCACGTGGAAGGCCTCGCCCAGCGTCCAGGCCACGGCGCCGCTGGCGTAGACCGATGCGGCCTCTTTGACCGTCATCCACGCTTGAGGGCGACCCGACACGTCCAGCTGCAACACATCCATGATGTGACCAACTCCTTCAAGGCGGAGCATAGCGCGCATTCATGACAACTGATGGTGCGCGAGCCCACGGTGCTGACGCGGATCAGTGTTAACCCTTAATCAGGATGGGCAAGCCGGGTCGTTCGTGACGTGCATCGCAAAAAGTTTGAAGAAAACTCCCCTTTCCGCTCACGATTTCTGCAAAATAGCACGATCGTTCGTTTCAGTGCGAACCCTTCAGCTCCGATAACCGTCCGTGCCCACGACATCCACTCCCCGCCGCGTCAATGCCCGTGCCCTGCAGAAGGGCCAGCAGACCCGTGCCACCATCCTGGAGGCCGCCTTGGCGCTGGCCGCGCAGATGGGGCTGGAGGGCTTGTCCATTGGCGCCCTGGCCGAGGTGACGGGCATGAGCAAGTCGGGGGTATTTGCCCACTTCGGATCCCGCGAGGAGCTGCAGATCTCGGTGGTGCGCGAGTATCACAACAAGTTCGAAGAAGAGGTTTTCTTCCCGGCCATCCGCGAGCCGCGTGGCTTGCCGCGCTTGCGCGCCTTGTTCGAGAACTGGGTCAAGCGCGTGTCGGTTGAAATCGACTCCGGCTGCATCTACATCAGCGGCGCCGTCGAGTTCGACGACCGGCCCGGACCGGTGCGTGACGCGCTGGCCGGCATGGTCAAGGCCTGGCATGCCGCCATGGAGCGCGCCGTGCGCCTGGCCATGGACTGCGGCGAGTTGCGCGCCGACACCGACCCGGCCCAGGTGGGTTTCGAGATCCACGGCCTGATCCTCGCCTTGCACCACGATGCGCGCTTTCTGCGCAATGCCGGTGCCGTTGAGCGCGCGCGCCTGGGCTTTGCCCGCACATTGAGTCATTACGCTGCCGTCTTGCCCGCCGAGACTGCAGCGGCTGCTTCCCCCAAGGCGCTTGCGCGCCGCTAATTTGAACCGCCCCTCAGGAGACCCCCATGGCCCAGTACACCCCGCCTCTGCGCGACATGCAGTTTGTGCTGCATGAGTTGTTCGACGTGACCGCCGAGTTCAAGCACATTCCGGCCTATGCCGAGTTTGATGCTGACACGGTCAATGCGGTGCTCGAGGAAGGCGGCAAGTTCGCATCTGAAGTGCTGTTCCCGCTGAACATCAGCGGTGACGCCGAGGGCTGCAGCCTGGACAAGGCGACCCACGAAGTGACCCCGCCCAAGGGCTTCAAGGAAGCCTATGCCAAGTACGTTGAAGGCGGCTGGCCCGCACTGTCGTGCGACCCGGAGTACGGTGGCCAAGGCCTGCCGCACACGGTCAACCAGTGCTTTTACGAGATGCTCAACAGCGCCAACCAGGCATGGACCATGTACCCGGGTCTGTCGCACGGTGCCTACGAGTGCCTGCATGCCCACGGCACGCCCGAGCAGAAGCAGCTCTACCTGACCAAACTGACCAGCGGCGAGTGGACCGGCACGATGTGCCTGACCGAGCCGCATTGCGGCACCGACCTCGGCATGCTGCGCACCAAGGCCGAGCCGCAGGCTGACGGCACCTACAAGATCACCGGCCAGAAGATCTTCATCTCGGCCGGCGAGCACAACATGGTCGAGAACATCGTCCACCTGGTGCTGGCGCGCCTGCCGGACGCACCGGTGGGCTCCAAGGGCATCTCGCTGTTCATCGTGCCCAAGTTCAAGATCAATGCCGATGGCTCGCTGGGTGAGCGCAATCCCATCCACTGCGGCGCCATCGAGCACAAGATGGGCATCCACGGAAACTCGACCTGCCAGATGATCCTGGACGAGGCCGTGGGTACTCTGGTCGGTCAGCCCCACAAGGGCTTGAACGCCATGTTCGTGATGATGAATGCGGCCCGCCTGGGCGTGGGCAACCAGTCGCTGGGTCTGACCGAAGTGGCCTACCAGAACGCCGTGGCCTATGCCAAGGACCGGATCCAGATGCGCTCGCTTTCCGGCGTCAAGGCGCCGGACAAGGCGGCCGATCCGATCATCGTGCACCCCGATGTGCGCAAGATGCTGCTGACGGCCCGTGCCTACGCCGAAGGCGCTCGCGCTCTGGCCGTGCACACCGCGCTGCAGCTGGACAAGGAAATCCACCATCCGGATGCCGATGTGCGCGCCGAAGCCTCTGACGAGCTGGCCCTGCTGACGCCGATCATCAAGGCCTTCATCACCGACAACGCCTGGCTGGCGACCTCGCATTGCATGCAGGTCTATGGCGGCCACGGCTACATCCATGAGTGGGGCATGGAGCAGTACGTTCGCGACGCCCGCATCAACATGATCTACGAAGGCACGAACACCGTGCAGTCGCTGGACCTGCTGGGCCGCAAGATCCTGGCCGACAACGGCAAGAAGCTCAAGAAGATCGGCAAGCGCATTGCCGAATTCGTCGAGGAAGAAGGCATCAGCGAAGAGATGCAGGAGTTCATCAATCCGCTGGCCGACCTGGGCGACAAGGTCACCAAGCTGACCACCGAGATCGGCATGAAGGCCTTTGGCAATCCCGATGAAGTGGGCGCAGCCGCCGTGGACTACCTGCGCGTGGTCGGCCACCTGGTGTTCGCCTACATGTTTGCCCGCATGGCCAAGATCGCGCTGGCGAAGAAAGATTCGGGCGATCCCTTCTATGCCGCCAAGCTGGCCACCTCGCGCTTCTACTTTGCCAAGCTGCTGCCTGAGACGGCCAGCCTGATCCGCACCTGCCGCGCTGGCCTGAGCTCGCTGCAAGTGGACGAAGCGCTGTTCTGAGCTTGATGGACGACGAGCCGCCCGAAGATGGCGGCCGTCGTTTTTTGTTCGATTCCCACTCTCATCAGGAGACAAGACCGATGAAAAGCAATCTGGCCATGGCCGGTTTGGTGGCAGTTTTCACTTTCAGCGGCGCAGCCTTGGCCGATGGCGGCCCGAGCGGCCTCTGGAAGACCATCGATGACGACACCAAGCAGGAGCGCTCGCTGGTGCGAATCACCGAATCGTCGGGTGTCTTCACCGGCAAGATCGAGAAGCTGCTGGAGCAGGCCAAGGCCAATGCGGTGTGCGAGAAGTGCACCGACGAGCGCAAGGGCCAACCGGTGGCTGGTCTGCAGATCATCAAGGGTGTGAAGGCCAGCACCTCGGACAAGGAGCTGTGGGACGGTGGAGAGATCCTCGATCCGAACAACGGCAAGACCTACAAGGTCCGCCTCAAGCCGATCGACGGCGGCAAGAAACTCGAGGTGCGTGGCTACATCGGTGCGCCGATGTTCGGACGCACCCAGACATGGATTCGTGTCGAGTAAGACACACAAGGAGAAGCAATGAGCAGGTTTCAGGTTCGCAAGGTTGCCGTTCTGGGCGCCGGCGTGATGGGCGCGCAGATCGCAGCCCATCTGGTCAATGTCAAGGTGCCGGTCGTGCTGTTCGACCTGCCCGCCAAGGAAGGTCCGAAGAGTGGCATCGCCCTCAAGGCCATCGCCAATCTGGCCAAGCTCAAGCCGGCGCCGCTGGGCGTGCCTGAGGACGCTGCGCGCATCACGCCGGCCAACTACGAAGAGCATCTGGACCTGCTCAAGGAATGCGATCTGGTGATCGAGGCCATTGCCGAGCGCATGGACTGGAAGCTGGACCTTTACACCAAGGTGGCGCCGTTCATTGCGCCGCACGCGATCATCGCGTCCAACACCTCGGGCCTGTCGATCACCAAGCTGAGCGAAGCCCTGCCTGAAGAAATCAAGCCGCGCTTCTGCGGCATCCACTTCTTCAACCCGCCGCGCTACATGAGCCTGGTGGAGCTGATCCCCACCCCCACCACCGTGGCCGGCTACCTGGACCAGCTCGAAACCTTTGTGACCAGCACGCTGGGCAAGGGCATCGTGCGCGCCAAGGACACGCCCAACTTCATCGCCAACCGCGTCGGCATCGCCGGCATGCTGGCCACCATCCACGAGGCTGCGCAGTTCGGCCTGACGGTGGACGTGGTGGATGACCTGACCGGCAAGAAGTTCGGTCGTGCCAGCTCGGGCACCTTCCGCACGGCAGACGTGGTCGGCCTGGACACGATGGCTCACGTCATCAAGACCCTGCAGGACAATCTGCAGGACGACCCGTTCTACCCCAGCTACGCCACGCCACCCGTGCTGGCCAAGCTGATCGAGGCTGGTGCGCTGGGCGCGAAGACCGGCGCAGGCTTCTACAAGAAGGTCGGCAAGGACATCCAGCGCCTGGACCCCGCCACGGCCAGCTATGTGGCCGGTGGCGGCAAGGCCGACGTGATCGTCGACCGCATCCTGAAGAAGCCGGCCGCCGAGCGCCTGAAGCTGCTGCGCGAGTCGAGCAATGCGCAAGCCCAGTTCCTGTGGGCTATCCTGCGCGACTCCTTCCACTATGTGGCGGTGCACCTGGCCGACATCGCCGACACGGCGCGCGAGATCGACTTCGCGATGCGCTGGGGCTTCGGCGCCAAGCAAGGCCCGTTCGAGCTGTGGCAAGAGGCTGGCTGGCTGCAGGTGGCGACCTGGATCAAGGAAGACATCGACGCCGGCAAGGCCCTGTGCGCAGCACCGCTGCCGGCCTGGGTGTTTGAAGGCCCGGTCGCCCAGAACGCTGGCGTGCACACGCCCGAAGGTTCGTGGTCGGCTGCTGAAGGCCGCTACATCCCGCGTTCGGCCCTGCCGGTCTATGCCCGCCAGCACTTCCCCGAGTCCGTGCTGGGCAGCGGCGCGGTCGATCCGCTCAAGAGCGGCACCGAGCTGTTCAAGAACGACGAGGTCCGTGTCTGGACGCTGGACGGCGAAGTCGTCATCGCCAGCATCACCGCCAAGCTGCACCTGATCAGCCCGACCGTGACCGAGGGCCTGCTCAAGGCCATCGAGATCGCTGAAACCAGCTACACCGGTCTGGTGGTCTGGTCGCCCGATGATGTGTTCTCGGCCGGTGCCAACCTTGAAGCCCTGATGCCGGTCTTCATGGCCAAGGGTGCCAAGGGCATTGCGCCCGAAGAGAAGAAGCTGCAGGACATGATGCTGCGCATGCGCTACGCGTCCGTGCCGACGGTGGCTGCGATGCGTGGCATTGCGCTGGGCGGCGGTTGCGAACTGGCCGTGCATTGCAGCCAGCGCGTGGCAGCGATGGAAAGCTATGCCGGCCTGGTGGAAGTGGGCGTGGGCCTGATCCCTGGCGGTGGCGGCCTGACCTACATCGCCCGCCGCGCGGCCGAGAACGCCGTGGCCGGCGCCGGTGCCGACCTGCTGAACTTCCTCAAGGAAGGCTTCCAGGCCGCGGCCATGGCCAAGGTGGGCACCAGCGCGCTGGAGTCGCGCAAGCTGGGCTACCTGCTGGACTCGGACATCATCGTGCCGCACAAGGACGAGTTGCTGTTCGTCGCCATCAGCCAGGTCAAGGCCATGGCCAACGCCGGCTACCGTGCGCCGGTGGCCAAGCCCTTCCCGGTGGCCGGCCGCATGGGCATCTCGACCATCAAGGCCAGCCTGGTCGGCATGCGTGACGGTGGCTTCATCAGCAAGCACGACTTCCACATCGCCAGCCTGATCGCCGATGTGGTGTGCGGTGGCGAGGTGGATGCCGGCACGCTGGTGACCGAGGAGTACCTGATGGCCCTGGAGCGCAAGCACTTCTGCGCGCTGCTGGAGCATCCGAAGTCGCAGGAGCGGATCATGGGCATGCTGCAGACCGGCAAGCCAGTCCGGAACTGACCCACCCCCGAGCGGCTTGCGCCGCTCCCCCTCAAGGGGGCGACGCCAGTGGCCCGGCTCAGCCGGTTCCACGGCGTCCACCCGGTTAAGGCAAGGTTCACGTCCTGACCGAAGGGCGAGGACAAGGAGATTGAAATGACCAAGCAAGTTCAAGAGGCGTACATCGTTGCCGCCAGCCGCACCCCGATCGGCAAGTCCGGTCGTGGTTACTTCAAGAACACCCGCTCCGACGATCTGCTGGTGCGCGCCATCGCATCGGCGATGGCTCAGGTGCCGACCCTGGATCCGAAGGCGATCGAGGATGCCGTGATCGGCTGCTCTTTCCCTGAAGGCGAGCAGGGCATGAACATGGCCCGCATCGCGGTGGCCCTGGCGGGCCTGCCGCACTCGGTCGGTGGCGTCACCGTCAACCGTTTCTGCGCCTCGGGCATCACCGCCATCCAGATGGCTGCTGACCGCATCCGCGTGGGCGAAGCCGACGTGATGATCGCCGGCGGTGCCGAGTCCATGAGCATGGTGCCCATGGGCGGCAACAAGCCCTCGTTCAACCCCGAAGTCTTCACCAGCGACGAGAACGTGGGCATTGCCTACGGCATGGGCCTGACCGCTGAGCGCGTGGCCGAGCAGTGGAAGGTCAGCCGCGAAGACCAGGACGCCTTTGCGCTGGCCTCGCACCAGAAGGCCTTGAAGGCACAGCAGAGCGGCGAGTTTGCCGACGAAATCTGCCCGGTGGACGTGATCGAGCGCCTGCCCAACTTCAGCACTGGCGAGATCAGCCTGCAGACCCGCACCGTGAGCCTGGACGAAGGCCCGCGCGTTGATACCTCGCTCGAAGGCCTGGGCAAGCTGCGTCCGGTGTTTGCGGCCAAGGGCAGCGTCACGGCCGGCAACAGCTCGCAGACCAGTGACGGCGCCGGCGCGCTGATCCTGGCCAGCGAAAAGGCCGTCAAGCAATATGGCCTGACCCCGCTGGCCCGCTTCGTGTCGTTCGCCAGCCGCGGTGTGCGCCCCGAGATCATGGGCATCGGCCCGATCGAGGCGATCCCGGCCGCGCTGAAGAACGGCGGCCTGAGCCAGTCCGACCTGGGCTGGATCGAGTTGAACGAAGCCTTTGCCGCGCAGGCCCTGGCCGTGATCCGCACCCTGGGTCTGAACCCGGACGTGGTCAACCCCATGGGCGGTGCCATTGCGCTGGGCCACCCGCTGGGCGCCACCGGTGCGATCCGTGCTGCCACGGTGATCCACGCCATGCGTCGCCACAAGCTGAA
>CALRVU010000041.1:0-11946 GCA_943371685.1 Bordetella parapertussis
GATGACCGTGCCCGGCCTGGCGCTGTTCTACGGCGGCCTGGTCCGCAGCAAGAACATGCTGTCGGTGCTGATGCAGGTCATGGTCACCTTCTCGATGATCGTCGTGCTGTGGGCCATCTACGGCTACAGCCTGGCGTTCACCGAAGGCAATGCCTTCATCGGTGGCTTTGACCGCATCCTGCTCAAGGGCGTCTGGGACAACGCGGCTGGCACTTTTGCCAACGCGGCGACCTTCAGCAAGGGCGTCTACATCCCCGAGATCGTCTTCGCAGCCTTCCAGGCCACGTTCGCAGGCATCACCTGCGCACTGATCGTCGGCGCTTTCGCCGAGCGCATGAAGTTCTCGGCCGTGCTGCTGTTCATGGCCCTCTGGTTCACCTTCAGCTACGCACCGATCGCCCACATGGTCTGGTTCTGGATGGGCCCTGACGCCTACGCCAGCGCCGACGTGGCCGAAGCCATGACCGCCAAGGCGGGCTACCTGTGGCAGATGGGCGCGCTGGACTTCGCCGGCGGCACCGTGGTGCACATCAACGCCGCCGTCGCTGGCCTGGTGGGTGCCTACATGGTGGGCAAGCGGATCGGCTACGGCAAGGAAGCCATGGCCCCGCACAGCCTGACGCTGACGATGGTCGGTTCCGCCCTGCTGTGGGTGGGCTGGTTCGGTTTCAACGCCGGCTCGGCCCTGGAAGCCAACGGCTTTGCTGCCCTGGCCTTCATCAACACGCTGGTGGCCACCGCCGCTGCCGTGCTGGCCTGGTGCGCTGGTGAAGCGCTGCACAAGGGCAAGGCCTCGATGCTGGGCGCTGCGTCCGGTGCCGTCGCTGGCCTGGTCGCCATCACCCCGGCCTGCGGCAACGTCGGCATCGGCGGTGCGCTGATCATCGGCTTGCTGGCTGGCTTTGCCTGCCTGTGGGGCGTGACCGGCCTGAAGAAGATGCTCGGCGCTGACGACAGCCTCGACGTCTTCGGCGTCCACGGCGTTGGCGGCATCCTGGGTGCCCTGCTGACCGGCGTGTTCAATTCGCCCAACCTGGGTGGCCCGAGCGCCGTTGCCGACTGGACCACGGTGGCCATGATCGCCCCCGATGCCTACAGCATCGCCGGTCAGGTCTGGATCCAGGCCAAGGCCGTGCTGATCACCGTCGTGTGGTCGGGTGTGGTCTCGCTGGTGGCTTTCAAGCTGGTTGACCTGGTAATTGGTCTGCGCGTGCCGGAAGAGCAAGAGCGCGAAGGCCTGGACATCACGTCGCACGGCGAAACCGCCTACAACAAGTGATGTTTGGCACGGTGCAGGCCCTGACGCCTGCACTGTCGCCCTGAAAGAGTTCGGAGCGAGTTGGGGGTTGTCTGCGGACAGCCCCTTTTTTTTACCTCGGCGAATCTGCAAGGCTTGCAATACC
This sequence comes from Bordetella parapertussis, assembly GCA_943371685.1. Lineage (GTDB taxonomy): Bacteria > Pseudomonadota > Gammaproteobacteria > Burkholderiales > Burkholderiaceae_C > Ideonella > Ideonella parapertussis_A. The sequence continues at coordinate 1,404 of CALRVU010000041.1, forward strand.
GGGCAAGCCCCCGATCTGCCAGAATCAAAAAACAACTCCACCCGAGCGCCACAGCCATGGTTCCGCATCTCGTCACCGCCCTCACCGGGCCCATCAACGAACTCGAGCAGCGCATCCTCGAGTCGATGCCGGCCATCGAACGCTGGTTCCGCCTTGAATGGATGGAGCACACACCGCCCTTCTACAGCTCGGTCGACATCCGCAATGCCGGCTTCAAACTGGCACCGGTGGACACCAACCTGTTCCCGGGAGGCTTCAACAACCTGACCATCCCGATGCTGCCGCTGGCGGTGCAAGCGGCGATGGCGGCGATCGAGAAGATCTGCCCCGAAGCCAAGAACCTGCTGCTGATCCCGGAGAAGCACACCCGCAACATGTTCTATCTGATGAACGTGCAGCGATTGGTGCAGATCTTCGGACAAGCCGGACTCAACGTACGCCTTGGCACCCTGGACGAGAGCATCACCAGCCCCACCGAGCTGACCCTGCCGGATGGCAGCACGCTGACGCTGGAACCGCTGCAGCGCAGCGCGCGGCGCCTCGGGCTGAAGGACTTCGACCCCTGCACCATCTTGCTGAACAACGACCTGTCGGCCGGTATCCCGAAGGTGCTGGAGGGCCTGCATGAGCAATACCTGCTGCCGCCGCTGCACGCTGGCTGGGCCTTGCGCCGCAAGACCAACCATTTCCGCAGCTATGAAGAGGTGGCCAAGAAGTTCGCCAAACTGCTGGGCATGGATCCCTGGTTGATCAACCCCATGTTCGCGCAATGCGGTGAGGTGAACTGGAATGAAGGCACGGGCCTGGAGTGCGTGCAAACCCAGGTCGACGCGCTGCTGGGCAAGATCCGTCGCAAACACAAGGAATACGGCATCAACGAAAAGCCGTTTGTCGTGGTCAAGGCCGACAACGGCACTTACGGCATGGGCATCATGACCGTGCGCGACGCCAAGGAGCTCGACGAGTTGAGCCGTCGCACGCGCAACAAGATGGACGTGATCAAGGACGGCCAATCAGTCACCCAGGTCATCATCCAGGAGGGTGTGCCCACCTACGAGCGTGTCAATGACGCCGTGGCCGAACCGGTGGTCTACATGATCGACCGCTATGTGGTGGGCGGTTTTTACCGCGTCCACGCCGACCGCGGCATCGACGAAAACCTCAACGCTCCGGGCGCGAGCTTCGTTCCCCTGGCGTTCGATGAGAGCCACCACCTGCCCAAGCCCGGCGTGCGCCCTGGTGCCAGCGCACCCAACCGCTTCTACATGTATGGCGTGATCGGCCGGCTGGCCATGCTCGCGGCCTCTTACGAGCTGGAAGCCACGGATCCGGACGCCGAGGTCTACGACTGAGCCACCGACCGCGATGTTGCAATGCAACATCCATTGCGGATCGATCGGCGCACAATACGGGGACTCGAACTTGCAGCGGGCGCTTGTGCGCGGCTGACACTCTGTGCGTGAAAACTCCCCCACCACGTTGGCCGCGCTGGCGCCGCTGACGCTTGCTGCACTCGGCGTCGTCTATGGCGACATTGGCACCAGCCCGCTGTATGCACTCAAGGAAGTGTTCCATGCAGGCCACCTGCCGGCCTCTGCAGAGAATGTACTGGGCGTGCTCAGCCTGATCTTCTGGACGATGACGATCATCGTCTCCTTGAAGTACGTTCTGCTGATTCTTCGGGCTGACAACAACGGGGAAGGTGGTCTCATCGCCATGCTGGCGCTGGCGACCACGGCCGTGAAGGACCGCCCCGCCCTGCGGCGCAACCTGATGGTGGTCGGATTGTTCGGCACCGCCATCTTCTACGGTGACGGTGTCATCACGCCAGCCATCTCGGTGCTGTCGGCTGTCGAAGGCCTGGAAGTCGCCGCACCCGGTCTGCACAACTTCGTCGTGCCGATCACGCTGGTTGTGCTGACGGGTCTGTTCGCCGTTCAACGTTTCGGCACAGGCGGCATCGGCAAGTTCTTCGGCCCGATCACCCTGATCTGGTTTGCCGCGCTGGTGGCCCTGGGCCTGCCGCACATCATCGAGAACCCGGCCGTGCTGGTGGCCCTGAACCCGGCCTATGCAGCGAGCTTCTTCATCAATCAGCCGCTGGTCGCTTTCGTGGCGCTGGGTGCGGTGGTGCTTTGCGTCACCGGCGGTGAGGCGCTCTATGCCGACATGGGCCACTTCGGCAAGCTGCCGATCCGTCTGGCCTGGTATGCGGTGGTGATGCCGGCGCTGGTGGTCAACTATTTCGGCCAGGGCGCCATGTTGCTGCTCACACCCGAAGCCGTGCACAACCCGTTCTTCCTGATGGCGCCCGACTGGGCCCAGCTGCCGCTGGTGATTCTGGCCACCGCGGCCACCGTCATTGCCTCCCAGGCGCTGATCTCCGCAGCCTTCTCGGTCACCAAACAAGCCATTCAGCTCGGCATCCTGCCGCGCATGACCGTGCGCCACACCTCGGTTCGAGACACTGGCCAGATCTATGTGCCCTTCGTGAACTGGGGCCTGTACGTGTTCATCGTGCTGGCGGTGGCGATGTTCCGGAGCTCGTCGAACCTGGCCTCGGCCTACGGCATCGCCGTCACACTGGACATGACCATTACCACCGTCATGACCTTCTACGTCCTGAGGTACGGCTGGAAATACCCGCTGGCACTGTGCCTGCTGGCCACCGGCTTCTTCTTCATCATCGACGTCACCTTCTTCCTGTCCAACCTGCTCAAGCTGATCGCCGGCGGCTGGTTCCCGCTGGTCATCGGTGCCGGCATGTTCCTGCTGATGCTGACCTGGAAGCAAGGCCGCAGCCTGATGCGCAACCGGGTGCGCAACGACGCCATCGAGCTGGAAGGCTTTCTGGAAGCCGTGTTCACCAGCCCTCCTGTGCGCGTGGCGGGCACGGCGGTGTTCCTGGTGGCCGAGGAGGGTCTGACGCCCAATGCCTTGATGCACAACCTCAAGCACAACAAGGTGCTGCACGAACACAACCTGTTCGTCACGGTGCGCAACCACGAGATCCCGTGGGTGGGCTTTGACAAGCGCCTGACCATGCGCCCGCTGGGCCACGATTGCTGGCAAGTGACGCTGAACTTCGGCTTCAAGAACGACCCCGACGTGCCCGAGGCGCTGCGCCTGCTGGAAGGCCGCGGCGTGCCCATGGACGAGATGGACACCAGCTACTTCCTCTCGCGTGAGACCGTGATTCCGACCTTTGGCGCCGGCATGGCCATGTGGCGCGAGAAGCTGTTTGCCAGCATGCACCGCAATGCCACCGACATGGCCGACTTCCTGAACCTGCCGTCCAACCGCATCGTGGAGCTGGGCGCCAAGGTCGAAATCTGAGCCCCTCGGCCCACCGACCTGTGCGGATGCTTCGCGATCTTTCGTTCTCGGCCGTCGTCGCCGGCTTTGTGGCCGTGCTGGTCGGTTTCACCAGCTCGGTGGCGATCGTCTTTGCCGCAGCGCAGGCGCTGCACGCCACGCCAGGCCAGACCGCCTCCTGGATCTGGGCCCTGGGCCTGGGCATGGGCCTGACCAGCTTGGGTCTGTCACTGCGCTACCGCATGCCTGTGCTCACGGCCTGGTCCACCCCGGGTGCGGCCTTGATTGCCGCCACGCAAGGCATCGCCATGCCCGAGGCCATCGGCGCCTTCCTGATCTGCGCGGTGCTGATCCTGCTGGCCGGCGCCACCGGCCTGTTCGAACGGGTCATGGACCGGATCCCGGTCGCCATCGCCTCGGCCTTGCTGGCTGGCGTGCTGACCCGTTTTGCATTGGACGCCGTGCAGGCAGCACCTCGCCAGACCGCACTGGTTCTGGGCATGGCAGTGGCGTTCCTGGCGGGTCGCCGCTGGTGGCCGCGCTATGCCGTGCCAGGCGTCCTGCTGTGTGGCGTGGCATTGGCGGCCGCGCAAGGCCAGCTGCACCTGGGCACCGTGGAATGGGGCTGGGCCACCCCGGTCTGGACCGCCCCCGAATTCAGCCTGCGCAGCCTGATCGGCATTGCGCTGCCGCTGTTCGTGGTCACCATGGCCTCACAGAATTTGCCCGGCGTGGCCGCACAGCGGGCATCTGGCTTCCAGATCCCGGTCTCGCCGGTGATTGCCAGCACCGGCCTGGCCTCGCTGCTGTTGGCGCCATTTGGCGGGTACGCCCTCAATCTGGCCGCCATCACCGCTGCCATCTGCATGGGCCGCGAGGCTCATGAGGATCCACGCCGGCGCTACATGGCGGCCGCATCGGCAGGCGTGTTCTACATCCTGCTCGGATTGGCAGGGGGCGCGGTGGCCGGCCTGCTGGCCGCCTTCCCGCGCGAACTGGTCGTCGGCATTGCCGGTCTGGCCCTGCTCGGCACCATCGCCGGTGGCCTGCACAGCGCCCTGAACGAGCCTGACCACCGAGACGCGGCCCTGCTGACCTTCGTGGTCACGCTGTCGGGCATCAGCTGGCTGGGCATCGGCTCGGCCTTCTGGGGCGTGGTCGCTGGCGGCCTGGCCCTGGTCTCGACCCTGCGTCGGCGCTGAGCGACTGACCCGGCCGCTGCAGCGTCACGCCGTTCAAGGCACACTGGCGGCTCGCAGGCCGTCGCCAGCGCCCAACTCGAATCGCCATGAAACTGCTGTTCATCGTCGACCCGCTCGACAGCTTCAAGACCGCCAAGGACTCGACCTTTGCCATGATGCGCGAGGCCGCACGCCGGGGTCACACCCTGCATGCCTGCGAGCCCCAGTCCATGCGCTGGGTGCGCGGCTGCCAGGTCAGTGCCCAGGTTCAGGCCCTGACGCTGACCGGCCGCTCTGGCGCCGGGGTGAAGGACTGGTACGAGGCGTCGGCGCCTGCGCTCACTGCCCTGGCCGACTTCGATGCGGTGCTGATGCGCAAGGACCCACCCTTCGACAGCGAGTACTTCTACGCCACCCACCTGCTGGAGCGAGCCGAGGCCGAAGGTGCACGGGTCTTCAACTCGCCCCGCGCCCTGCGCGATCACCCCGAGAAGCTGGCGATTCTGGAGTTCCCCGAGTTCATCGCACCCACGCTGGTGACCCGCTCGGCCGACGATGTGCGAGCCTTTCATGCCGAGCAGGGCGACATCATCCTCAAGCCGCTGGACGGCATGGGCGGCATGGGCATCTTCCGCGTGCGGGCCGACGGCCTGAACCTGGGTGCCATCGTCGAGTCGCTCAACCGTGACGGTGCCGAAACCATCATGGTCCAGCGCTACCTGCCCGAGATCGTTGACGGCGACAAGCGCGTGCTGGTGATTGCCGGCGAGCCGGTGCCGCACTGTCTGGCCCGCATCCCTCAGGGCAGCGAGGTGCGCGGCAATCTGGCAGCCGGCGGCAAGGGCGTGGCCCGGCCGCTGACCGAGCGTGACCGTGAAATCGCCGCTGCGATCGGGCCCAAACTGGCCGCCCGTGGCCTGTTGTTGATCGGCTTGGACGTGATCGGCAGCCACCTGACCGAGATCAACGTGACCAGCCCGACCTGTTTCCAGGAGATCACCGATCAGACCGGCTTCGACGTGGCCGCCCGCTTCATCGATGCGCTGGAAGCTCAGGCGCCGCGCCACTGAAGTTCGACGCCTGGGCCGGAGCCCGGACCGGCCTCGTCCGAATCGGCGCCCGCCAGCACCAGCCGGTCGCGGCCCCGGTGCTTGGCCTTGTACAGCGCCTCGTCTGCCGCGGCGATCAGTTCATCGAGTGAGGCCTCCGCCCCGGCGTCTATGCCGCCCATCGAGAAGCGCAAGCCATGCGGGGAGGCCAGTCCCTCGATGTCGCAGGCGGCAAAGGCCGACCGCAAACGGGCGAACACGGCGGGCAACTCCTGCACCAGCGTGCCGGGCATGAGCAGCAGGAACTCCTCACCGCCGACGCGACCGAGTCGGTCCTGGCTGCGCAGAACACCACCGGCCGCCTGCGCAAAGGCCCTCAGCGCCGCATCGCCCACCGGGTGACCATGGCGGTCATTGACCTGCTTGAAGTGGTCCAGATCGATGACTGCCAAAGCCAGTGGCAATTGCCACTGTCGAGCCTGGATCAACTGAGTCTGCGCGCCGGCACGGATGGCCCGGCGGTTGGGCAAGCCGGTCAATTCGTCGCGCAAGGCCAGCTCCGCCAGTTGCTGACGCTTGTGCCAGCCACGCCAGGCCCACACGCCACCCACCGCCAGCACCAGGCTGAGCGCCAGCAGGGCGGCCCAGAGCGAGCGCTGCCCAGCCGCTTCAGCCACCAGCGCCAGCTGCGCGGTTTCAGACCGGCGCCGCAGCTCGGTGTTCTCGGCCTCGCGGCGCGCCACCTCATAGCTGGCCTGCAGGCGCATCATCAAGGCATCACGCTGTCCGTCCTGGCCTTCTTCGCGCAAATGCTCCGAGCGCTTGAGCTCGGCATAGGCCAGTGCATACTGACCTGCGCTGGCATGCGCCTCTGCCACCGCCACCGCCAGCTCCACCCGGCGCGCGGGTGACTGCGCGGGCGTGTCCAGCTCACGGCCGGCGGCGATGGCCGAGGCCAGCTCGGGCCGCTTCAATGCCGTCAAGGCCCGCAAACGCAAGATGCGCGCGGACAGCAGACGCTGCTCGTTGCGCTGTGCCTCCATCAGGCGCTGCCCCTCCTCCGCTGCACGCAATGCTGCCGAGGCATCGCCCTTGCGCAGTGCCAACTCGCCCACCTTGACCACGGCCGCCGCGATGCCCGCCTCGTCATTGAGGTCGCGGCTCAGGCTCAGCGCGCGCTGGTAGTGCTCAGCCGCCTTTGCTTCATTGCGCGCTGCGGCCAGTGCGTTGCCCAGATCCCATTCAATCAGGCTGCGCATGAAGCGCGCAGGCCGGTTTCCCAGCCGGTCGAGCGCGCGCTTGAAATAGCGCTCACCCTGGCCCGCGGCCGCCACATTGCGGCTGACCAGACCCGTGAGTGAACCCAGTTGCAGCACGGCCGACACCTCCAGATCGAGGTTGCCGGTCGCAATCGCACAGCGCTCCACCGACTCGCCGGCTGCCCAGGCCTCGTCGTGACTGGCTTGCCCCAGCAACACCCACAGCTCCAGGGCCATCAGCTCACATGCCAGATCCGCATCCTGCAGGGCGCTGGCCTGCTGGCGCAACGCCAGGATGCGGGCGGTCATTTCCCGCGCCGGCGCATCACGCAGATCGTGCAAGGACTGCGCCTGAGCCAGCCAGAGGCGATGCAGCGTCCCTGCACCAGGCCAGCGCAAGAGCAGGGCTTGGGCCGCCAGCAGGCGCTCAGCTTGCTGGCCCGACTCCTCCAGCGCGTCCAGCACCCGCGCGGCGCCGAGCAACCACCAGAGCTCAGCCTCCCGATCACCCGCCTGCGCTGCCAGCGGCACTTGCCGGTCAGCGTGGGCCACGGCCGCATGGGGGTCATCCAGCGCCAGCTCATCCAGCGTTTGCCAAGCCACCGGCCGGGCAAGGGCCGCCGGGCTGAACACCACGAGGCCAAGCGCCAGAATCAGGAAAGAAGTGATTGACCACTGTCGGAAATCACGCAGCTGCGCCTCGCCCCATGTCCGGCACAACCGGTGGGGTGGGAACGAGGACGGCGTGCGGACGAGTGGAAACATGGGGTTGACCTGCAGGGAATTTCGGCGCCGGCGCTGCGCACTTGAGCAGCTGCCCCCCGTCACAGGGGACAATCGACGGCTATGGCCCTGCTGACCCTCTCCAATGCCCACCTCGCTTTCGGCCACGTGCCCCTGCTCGACGGTGCTGACCTGTCCCTCGACCTCGGAGAACGCATCGGCCTGATTGGCCGCAACGGCGCCGGCAAGAGCTCTCTGCTGAAGATCCTCGCCGGGCTGGAAAAGCCCGACGACGGCGTGCTGCAGGCCCAAGGCGGCATCCGCCGCGAGTTCGTGCCTCAGGAGCCGCACCTGCGACCGGGATCCACCGTGTTCGAGACCATCAGCGAAGGCGTGGGTGAAGCCAAGGCCGTGCGTGAGCGCTATGAGTCCGGCGATCCAGCCGAAGACCTCGACGCCCTGCAAACCCGGCTGGAGGCGCTGGACGGCTGGAACTGGGAACAGCGGGTGGACGAAACCATCCACCGACTGGGGCTGAACCCTGAGGCTTCCGTCGACACCCTCTCAGGTGGCTGGCGCAAGCGCGTGGCGCTGGGCCGGGCCCTGGTGGCCAGCCCCGATGTGCTGCTGCTTGACGAGCCGACCAACCACCTGGACCTCGACGCCATCGACTGGCTGGCCGGCCTGCTCAACAACTTCCGCGGCGCACTGCTACTGATCACCCACGACCGGGCCTTTCTGGACGCGGTCACCACCCGCATCATCGAACTCGACCGCGGCCAGTTGCGCAGCTATCCCGGCAACTTTGCCGCCTTCGAGGCCGCCAAGCAGCGCGAGCTGGAGGCCGAGGCGCTGCAGAACGCCCGCGCCGACAAGCTGCTGGCGCAGGAAGAGATCTGGATCCGCAAAGGCGTGGAAGCCCGCCGTACCCGCAGCGTGGCCCGCATTGCCCGGCTGGAGACCCTGCGCGCCACCCGCCAGGCCCGCCGCGACGTGATCGGCGGCGTGCGGCTGGATGTGGACACAGGCACCGCCAGCGGCAAGATCGTGGCCGAGCTGGAGGACGTGTCCAAGTCCTACGGCGGGCGGCCCATCGTGCGCAACTTCAGCACCACCGTGCTGCGGGGCGACAAGATCGGCCTGATCGGCCCGAACGGCGCCGGCAAGACCACCTTGCTCAAGCTGATCCTCGGCGAGCTGGAGGCCGACAGCGGCAAGATCCGCCAGGGCAGCAAGATCCAGGTCGCCTACTTCGACCAGATGCGCGAAGTGCTCAACCCCGAGGCCACGCTGGCCGACACCATCAGCCCCGGCAGCGAGTGGATCGAAATCGGCAATCAGCGCAAGCATGTGATGAGCTACCTGGGTGACTTCCTGTTCGCCCCGGCCCGCGCCAATTCCCCGGTCAAGAGCCTGTCCGGCGGCGAACGCAACCGCCTGCTGCTGGCCCGACTGTTTGCCCGCCCGGCCAATGTGATGGTGCTGGACGAGCCGACGAATGACCTGGACATCGAAACCCTGGAGATGCTCGAAGAGCTGCTGCAGGACTACGACGGCACGGTCTTCCTGGTCAGCCACGACCGGCGCTTCGTCGACAACGTGGTGACCAGCACCATGGTGGCCGAGGGCGAGGGCCGCTGGCGCGAGTACGAAGGCGGCATTGCCGACTGGAAGATCCAGTCAGCCCGCACGCAGGAGGCACAGGCCCGCGCTGCCAAGGCCGCTGCAGCCGCCGCCCCGGCGCCCACGCCGCCCTCGGCCAAGCCCGGTGCAGCGCCAGCGACGGCCAGCCCCGCGCCAGAAAAGCGCAAGCTCAGCTACAAGGAGCAACGCGAGTTCGACGAGCTGCCCGCCAAGATCGCCGCCATGGAGGCCGAGCAGGCCGAGCTGACTGCCGCCCTGGCGGGCACGGCGCTCTACACCGAAGGCGCCAAGCGCATCGCCGAGGTCACCCAGCGCCATGCCGCGCTGGACGAGCAACTGCTCGGCCTGATGGAGCGCTGGGAAGAACTCGGCCAGCGCGGCTGACGCCGAGCAGCGCTCAGGCCGCTTCGCCCTCTGCAGCGATCTGCCGCAGCGCCTGCTCGAACACCTCGGGCGGCTGGCCGCCGGTGATCAGGTGGCGGTTGTTGATGATCAGCGAGGGCACCGAGTGGATGCCGGCGCGCTGCCATTGCGCTTCCAACGCCCGCACCTCGGCCGCAAAGGCATTGCTGTCCAGAACGCCCTGCACCGCCGCGGCATCAAAGCCCAGGCCGGTGGCCACGCGAAGCAGCAGCTCATGCGAGCCGGGGTTCTCGCCGTCGGTGAAATAGGCGGCAAACAACGCTTCCTTCAAGGCTCGCTGGCGGCCCGGCCCCTGCTCCTCGGCCCAATGCAGCAGGCGGTGCGCATCAAAGGTGTTGTAGATGCGGCTGCGCTTGTCCATGCGGAAGGTGAAGCCCAGGGCCTCTCCCCGCTGGCGGATGGCCTCGCGGGTGGCGGCACTCTGGGCCTCGGTCGCGCCGTACTTGCGAGCCAGGTGCTCGCCGATGTCTTCGCCCTCGGGCACCATCTGAGGATTGAGCTCGAAGGGCTGGAAGTGAATTTCCACGGGCAGATCCGGTCCGATGGCATCAATCGCCTGCTGCAGGGAACGCAAGCCGATCACACACCAGGGGCAGGACACGTCAGAGACAAAGTCGATGCGCATCGGTGGATTGTGCCGCTAGACTGGATACCCCTGCCACTTCGCCGCCGGCGATGGACACCCCTGAAATCCTGCTGACCAGCCCGGACACGCCCGAGGCCTTGCAAGCCACCCGAGAGATCTTTCTCGAGTACGCGCAATCGCTGGACATCGACCTCTGTTTCCAGAACTTCGATGCCGAACTGGCTCAGCTGCCCGGTGACTATGCCGCGCCCCACGGACACCTGCTGCTGGCCTATGTCGGCGGCCAGCTGGCCGGCTGCGGCGCCTACCGGCCGTTGCCCGATTCCGACTACGCCAATGCCTGTGAGATGAAGCGACTGTTCG
>CALRVU010000042.1:0-11916 GCA_943371685.1 Bordetella parapertussis
AACACAGGCAACATCACCACCAGCACCTCTCACGGCCACAACGGGCCTGGCTTTGCCGTGGCCGTCAGCGCGCCGCCGCATCGGCTGTCGGTGGTCGTGCCCATGTACAACGAGATCGACAACGTCAAGCCGCTGATTGATGCGGTGCAGTCGGCCCTGGCCGACTACGCCCATCCCTGGGAGCTGCTCGTGGTCGACGATGGCAGCCGCGATGGCACCGGGGCCGAGCTGCAGCGCCATGCGGCCACCGTCGGCCCGCACATCCGGGTGATCCGGTTGCTGCGCAATTTCCGCCAGACGGCGGCCATGCAGGCCGGCATCGACGCGGCACGGGGTGATGTCATCGTCACCATGGACGGCGATCTGCAGAACGACCCGCGTGACATTCCGCGTCTGGCGGCCCGGCTGCTCAACGAGAACATGGACCTGGTGGCCGGCTGGCGCGAGAAGCGCCAGGACGGCTTTGCCCTGCGGCGCCTGCCGTCGATGATTGCCAACCGGCTGATCCGCAAGATCACCGGCATGCAGTTCAAGGATCTGGGATGCAGCCTGAAGGCGTTTCGCGCGTCGGTGCTCAAGCAGGTGCGTCTGTACGGAGAGATGCACCGCTTCATCCCGGCCTGGCTGGCCACGGTGACCTCGCCCGACCGGATGACCGAGGAGCCGGTCAATCACATGGCGCGGCAGTTTGGCGAGTCCAAGTACGGCATCTCGCGCACCTTCCGGGTCATCGTTGACCTGGTGTCGGTCTACTTCTTTCTCAACTTCGGCGCGCGGCCGGGTCACTTCTTTGGCGCGGTCGGTCTGGCGGTGTTCAGCCTCGGCAGCGCGATCCTCGGCTACCTCGGCGTGCTCAAGTTGCTGGGCGAATCCATCGGTGGCCGGCCGCTGTTGTCGGTGGGCTTCTTCTGCGTGATGGGCGGCTTGCAGTTCTTGCTGACCGGTGTGCTGGCCGAGCTGCTGATCCGCATCTATTACGACGGTGACCATGCCCGTCAGTACCATCAGATGAAGATGGCGGCACTGCCCGACAACGAAGGCTGGCACGCATGATGGCGGCGGGCGTGAACTTGAGCGAGGCCGGCTCGGGCGAGCGCCTGAGCACCGTGGAGTGGGCCGGCCTGGCCTTGGGCCTGCTCCTGCTGGCAATCTTCAGCCTGGGTGCGGCGCCGCTGTTCGATGTGGACGAAGGCGCGTTCAGCGAGGCCACCCGCGAGATGCTGGTCAGCGGCGACTGGCTGCACACCACCCTGAATGGCGAGCCGCGTTTCGACAAGCCGATCGGCGTGTACTGGCTGCAGGCGCTGAGTGTGAGTGTGTTGGGCTTGAGCGAGTTCGCGCTGCGACTGCCCTCGGCGTTGTGCAGCGCCGGCTGGGCCTTGTTGCTGGCGCAGTTCGCCTTGCCCCGGCTGGGCCGGCGGGTGGCCGTGGTTGCGGCCGTGATGCTGGCCACGTCCCTGGGCGTGCTGCTGATCGGCCGGGCCGCCACTGCCGACTCCTTGCTGAACCTGCTGCTGGCGCTGGCCGCGCTGGACGGCTGGCGCTGGTTGGCTGGCGGTCAAGCCAGCGCCTTGCGTCGGGCCTATGCCTGGATGGGCCTGGGCCTGCTGGTCAAGGGCCCGGTGGCGGTGGTGGTGCCGGGTGCTGCCGTGCTGCTGTGGCTGTTCCTGAGCCTGCCCTGGCGCGATGCGCTGCGACGCCTCGGGCAGGCCGTGAGCGATCCCGTGGCCTGGGCCTGGCTGCTGGTGATTGCGTTGCCTTGGTATGTCTATGCATTGAACCGCCATGGACAGGCCTTCATCGACGGCTTTCTGATCCGCCACAACCTGGCCCGCTACACCAGCCCGCTGGAGCAGCACGGCGGCAGCATCGGCTACTACGCAGTGGTCCTGCCGGTGCTTTTGCTGCCATGGTCGCCTTTGCTGGCCGCGGTGATCGGCCGGGTGCGCAGCCATTGGGCCGACCCCTTGCAGCGCTATTTGCTGCTCTGGGCCGCGTTTGTGCTGGGTTTCTTCTCGCTCTCGGGCACCAAGCTGCCGCATTACGTGCTGTATGGCGCTACGCCGCTGGTGCTGCTGATGGCGCTGGCCCTGCAGCAGGCAGGGGCCTGGATGCGCGCGGCATTGACCTTGACCTTGCTGCTGCTCCTGGCGCTGATCTGCGGCTCGGCGCTCACCCTGTCGGCCTGGGCGCCGGGTGTGGCGCATCCGCTGTACAAGGCCTTGCTGCTCGGTGCTCACGCTCCGTCCCTGTTGGTCTGGTTGACGGCGCTGGCGGCGGTGGCCGTGCTGTTCCTGATGACGCAAGGCCAGCGACCGAGTTTGACACTGGCCTGGCGCACCGGCAGCGCGGCCGTGCTGGTGGCCGTGCTCAGTCTGGGGGCGGCCCTGCCGTTCTGGGGTGATCTGATCCAGGGGCCGGTGCGCCGGGCCGCTGAGCTGGCCCGCAGCCGCACCGAGCCGGCGGTGCAATGGGGCTTGCATCAGCCCAGTTTTGCGCTATATCGCGAGCAAGCCACACCGCGCCGAGCGCCCAAGGACGGCGAGCTGGCACTGGTGCGCATGGATCAACTGCCCAAGCTGATGGCCCAGGCTGGCGGGCGTTTCAGCCTGCTGTTTTCAGAGCGCGGCTACGGTCTGATCCTGTGGCGGGCCAACGCGGCGGCCGCTGAGCCGGCTGTGGCGAGCGCCGCCCCGTGATCACCGCAGATTGAGCGTGCGGGGCAGGGCGTCGATCAGAGTGTCCAGGCCAGCACCACGCCGGCATAGTCCACGCCATTGTTGGGCGTCTGGATGTCCAGATTGCTGATGTGGCGCCAGTGCAGGCCTACGCGCCAGCGCCCGCTGCCGTCCACCAGATTGACGCCCAGGTGGTCGGAGAACTGGAACTGGGTGCTCTTGTAACGGTCACCGATGTGCGGCTCGCTCAACCAGGCCGGACCCACGCCCACTTCCACTTCCATGCGGTGGCCGCCAAAGGCAGGGCGTTGCCAGTGCAGCAGCGGCACCACGGCCACATCCCAGGCGCTGTCAGCCCCGCTGACCGTGCCTTTGGCCGTCCACCGGCCAACCATGGCCGAGGTCTGGTGCGACAGGGTCCAGCCGCCCATGCTCAGCATCTGGCAGTCGCCGTAAGCGGCGCCGGCCGACAGCAGATTCAGCTCGCCGTCGCGGGCCAGAAGGGCTCGTGTCTGCCAGCGTGCGTTGGCGCAATCGGTCAGCGGTGCGCCGTTCCAGAAGGCCGTGGCCCAGCTGGCCAGGCTGCCGCCCACGGCCAGGAAGCGCAAGGCATTGCTGGACTCGGCCCGGGCTGGGGTGACTGCGAGTGCGGCGGCCAGCGCCACGCCGGAGAGCAAGAACCTGGAAGTCTTTGATTGCATGGCACGGATTGTGCCAGTGCCTGCAGACAGCGCGCTTTTGACCATCCCACGTTTTGTCACACTTGGCCCGTCGGCGGTGCGCGCAACAATGTTACGTTTGCAAGGTCGGCCGGCACGCCCGGCCTCGCGTTCTGCCCCCTGACTCCACTATTTCAAATCGCCACCATGTCCAAGTCCGTTTCACGTCTGATCGCCAGTTTGATGCTGATGGGAGCGCTGACAGCGTGCGGTGGCGGAGGTGACAGCAGCGTCGCCCCTGAGCCCGTGGATGAGCTGATCTCCATCAGCGTCAAGAAGCCCAACTCCACGGACAACTTTCCTCACCTGGTCGATGTCTACAAGCCGGTGGGCGCCACCCGCGTGATCGTGATGTTGCACGGAGGGGGCGGCAACAAGAGCGCGGCTGCCTATCAGCTGGGTCTGAACAGCAGCGCTTCATCCACCTCGGTCAACTCGATCAATTGGGACTGGTTGCGTGCCAACAAGGTGATGCTGGTGCTGCCGCAGGGCCAGAACATCGCCAGTGAGCCCAACGCGCAGACCTGGACCAACCGGGCCATGAATTCTGGCCAGGACGACGTGGCGTTCCTGGAGGGCTTGGCGGCCAAACTGCGCGCCGACTACAGCCTGAATGACATCACCCTGATGGGACACTCCATGGGTGGCGCGATGACCAACCGGATGTGGTGTGAGTCGCCCGCCACCTTCAATGCCTATGTGGCGCTCGCGGGCCCGGCTTCGTCAGATTTTCTGGCGCCGACCGGCACGCCCTGCACGCCAACCTCGGTTCGCCCCTACATAGGCATCATCGGCGACTCGGACGCCATCATGCGCACCTCTGGTGCGTGGGAAGACACCACCTGGACGATCAATCCGGCCGTGGTGCTGGCCGCGCTCAATGCCTGGGACAACGAAGTGGTCATCTCGGAGTGGCATCAACAGCGCAGCCGGGCCTCGCTGATGTGCGGAACGCCGCCGGAGATCGATGTGCTGGTGACCTCGGGCAATGTCGACACCTGGACCAGCTGCAGCAGTCGCCTGGTGCTCAAGCGGATCAAGGGTGCCGATCACGGCATCGAGTCGATCGATGCACAGATGGGCAACAGCTCCACCATGGATGTGATGACTTCGGTGATGAGCTTCCTGCAAGGCTTGTGATGTGCAGTGTGGGGCCGGGCCTGGGTTAAGCTCGCGGCCCGATCCCCACAGCGCGCTCAGCGATCCTGCATGTTCACTGGCATCGTTCAAGGCGTGGCCCGCGTGGCCCGCATCACCGACCGGCCCGGTCTGCGCAGCTTCCTGCTGCAGTTCCCGACGGGTTTTTCCGAGGGTCTGGCCATTGGTGCCAGCGTGGCTTGCGACGGCGTCTGCCTCACCGTCACGGCCTTGCATGCCGATGGCGCCGAGTTCGACGTGATGCAGCAGAGCCTTGCCTTGACCACGCTGGGCACTCTGCACGAGGGCAGCCAGATCAATGTCGAGCGGGCGGCTCGCGATGGCGCCGAGATCGGCGGCCATCCGCTGTCCGGGCATGTGGACTTTCAAGCCACGCTGGCCAGCGTGCGCCAGCCCGAGAACAACCATGTGTTGCGATTTTCGGTGCCTTCGCCCTGGATGCGCTACGTGTTTGCCAAGGGCTACATCGCCATCAACGGCGCCAGCCTGACCGTGGCCGAGGCCAACCGCCAGGAAGGTTGGTTCGAGGTGTGGTTGATCCCCGAGACCCTGCGCATGACCACCTTTGGCGAGAAGCAAGCCGGAGATGCGCTGAACATCGAGATCGAGCGGGCCACGCAGGTCTTCGTCGACACGGTGCGGGACGCGCTGGAAGAGCGCCTCGGGCCGCTGTTGCCGGCACTGGAAGCCTTGTTGAGGCAACAAGGCAGAAGTACCGAAGCCCTTGCCGGCCCGGCGCCCAAGCTGGGCTGAATCCGGATCTTTGCGGCCGACGCGGCGCGACCTGCTGCGGGATGATCCGATCAGGGATCACCCGAAAGCTGTCGCCCGGGCGACGCTGCTGATCTGACATCGCGCCTAGGCTGGCGCTTCTACTCGACGGAGCGATACATGACGCTGAACCGACGCACTGTTCTGGCGGCTGGACTGGCCACCCCCTTGTTGGCCGCGCCGGCCCGGGCCCAGGACCGGTTTCCCTCGCGCCCCGTGACGCTGGTCTGCCCGTGGCCCACAGGCGGCTCCAGCGATGCGGTGATGCGTGCCTTCGGGGAAAGCGCTTCACGCCATCTCGGCGTGCCGGTGGTGGTGGAGAACAAGCCTGGCGTGGGCGGCACCCTGGGTGCGACGGCCATGCTCCAGGCCAAGCCCGATGGCTACACCGTGACGCAATTGCCCTTGGGCATCTACCGCCTTCCGCACATGCAGAAGATGCCCTTCGATCCGCTCAAGGATCTGACGCACATCGCCTGCCTGACAGGCTATACCTTCGGCATCGCGGCAGCGCCTGACGCGCCGTACAAGACGCTCAAGGAAATGGTGGCCTGGGCCCGGGCCAATCCGGGCAAGTTGACCTACGGCCACACCGGAACGGGCACCACGCCCCATCTGGCATTTGAAGAGTTTGCCCACAAGGCCGGCTTCAGCACCCAGGATGTCCCTTACAAGGGCTCGGCCGAGATCCTGCAAGCCATCTTGGGCGGCCATGTGCCCCTGATGAGCGGCACGCCGGAGTTCGCGCCCCACGTCAAGGCCGGCAAGCTGCGGCTGCTGGCGACCCTGGGCCGGGAGCGCATGAAGGCATTCCCGGACGTGCCCACGGTCAAGGAGAGCGGCTGGGACACGATCAGCGAATCGCCCTTTGGCATCGGCGGCCCAGCGGGCATGGATCCGGCCGTGGTGCGGGTTCTGCATGACGCCTTCCGCAAGACCCTGGAAGACCCCAAGGTGCTGGAGACGCTGGAGAAGTTCTATCAGCCCGTCATCTACATGGGCAGCGAGGACTACACCCAGTACGCCCGCCGCACCTTTGAGGCCGAGCGATCCACCATCGAGCGGATGGGGCTGACGCGCAAGGCTTGAAGCGCCTGCGGGTCTGGTCTTAGGCTCGGGGCTTGCACGCTGGCGTCGCGCCCTTTTCGGGGCGGCCGGGCTGGCTGGAGGTCGCCGCCATGATCAACTCGACTCGCCCACCTTGGCTCTGCACGGGGACGCTGCTGGCGCTGCTCAGCCCTGGCGGCTGCTTGTCCGCGGGGGCTGGTGTGGCCGCGCACGCCGCAAGCAGGCCGATCGGCGCTGCGGCGCCGGTGGCGGGCGCGGCTGCCGCGCCGGCCCTGCTGCTGGCGCGAGACTGGCAGCCGGGCCGCAGTCCGGTCGGCTACCTGGTGAGCGAGAAGTTCGACGGGGTGCGGGCCTGGTGGGATGGCCGGCAACTGCGATTTCGGGGTGGCGGGGTGATTGCGGCGCCGGACTGGTTTCTGGCCCGGCTGCCCACGCAGCCGCTGGACGGTGAGCTCTGGCTGGGGCCGGGGCGGTTCGACGAAGTGTCTGGCCTGCTGCGCCGCGCCGATCTGGAGGCTGCGGCCTGGCGTGAAGTGCGCTATCTGGTGTTTGAGCTGCCGGGCGCCGCCGGCAGCTTCGAGACCAGGGCCGCAGCGCTTCAGCGCCTGGTGCAGGCAGCGGATTGGCACCAGCTGCAGGCTGTGAAACAGGAGCGCCTGCCCGATGCTGCCGCTTTGCAGATCGCGCTGGACGCGGTGCTCACTGCAGGCGGTGAGGGCCTGATGCTGCATCGAGCCGATGCGCCATATGTGACTGGGCGCAGCGAGGTTCTGCTCAAGTTCAAGCCTCAGCGCGATGCCGACGCGGTGGTCATCGGTCATGAACCGGGTCAGGGCAAGTATGCGGGCCAGCTTGGCGCCCTGCGGGTGCGCAATGAGGCGGGTCAGGTGTTTCGCATTGGCACCGGCCTGAGCGATGCCCAGAGGCTGAGCCCGCCGCCCTTGGGCAGCCGCGTCAGCTACCGTTGGCGTGGCGAGACCTCGACCGGGCTGCCACGGTTTGCCAGCTTGCTGCGGGTGCTGGAGCCGGGCACATGAGAGGCCAGAGCCAGGTGCTTGCGCCCTGCGGTATCGTGCGGCCATGAGTGATTTCAGCTTCTTCTGGCACGACTACGAAACCTTTGGCCGCGTGCCCCGGCGCGACCGGCCGTCGCAGTTTGCGGGTGTGCGCACCGATGCCGAGCTCAACGAGATCGGACAGCCGCTGGAGGCCTACTGCCAGCCGGCGCCCGACTACCTGCCCGATCCCGAGGCTTGCCTGCTGACGGGCATCCTGCCCCAGCTCTGCCTGGAGAAGGGCTTGCCCGAGTTCCAGTTCGCCCAGGCCATCGAGCGTCAGCTGGCCCTGCCGGGCACGGTGGGCGTGGGCTACAACTCGATCCGGTTTGACGATGAGGTGACCCGGCACCTGTTCTGGCGCAACCTGATCGACCCCTATGCCCGCGAGTACAAGAATGATTGCGGCCGCTGGGACCTGCTCGACACCGTGCGCTGCATGTATGCCCTGCGGCCCGAGGGCCTGCAGTGGCCCACCCATGAAGACGGTCGACCGTCCTTCAAGCTGGAGCACCTGAGCGCGGCCAACGGCCTGCTGCATGAGTCGGCCCACGACGCCCTGTCGGACGTGCGCGCGACCATCGGCCTGGCCCGGCTGGTGCGGCAGGCCAACCCGCGCCTGTGGGACTTCTGCCTCAAGCTGCGCAAGAAGGACGCGGTCTGGTCCGAGATCGGATTTGACAAGGCTCTGCGCAAGCCCTTTCTGCATGTCTCGGGCATGTTCGGCACTGAGCGGGGTTGCATTGCCGCCGTCTGGCCGCTGGGCCTGCATCCGACCAACAAGAACGAGCTCATCGTCTGGGACCTGAGCTTTGATCCGGCCGAGTTGTTCAGCATGGACGCCGCCGCCATCCGCGAGCGGTTGTTCAGCCGCGCGCAAGACCTGCCTGAGGGTGTGGGTCGCTTGGCCCTCAAGACCATCCACATCAACAAGTCACCCGTCGTGATTGCCAACCGCAAGACCTTGACACCGGCCCAGGCAGAGCGCTGGGGCATTGACTGGGCCGTGATTGACCGCCACGCCCAGGTCTGCGAGGCGCACGGCGCCGCCCTGGAGCCGCTCTGGCCGGCAGTGTTTGCCCGGCCTGAGCCCGCGCAAGCGCCCGACGTGGACGAAGATCTGTATGGCGGCTTCATCGGCCCGCAGGACCGGGGCCGCCTGGACCGTCTGCGCCGTCTCAAGGCCGGAGACGCAGGCTGGGCCACCGCCAGCTTTGATGATCCTCGTCTGGATGAGCTGGTGTTCCGCTTCCGGGCGCGCAACCACCCCGGCAGTCTGGACGAGGAAGGCCAGGCGCGCTGGTTGCAGCACCGCGTGGCACGGCTGCACGAGGGCGAAGGCGGCGGCCTCAACATCGACGACTACCTCGTCAAGCTCGATGTGCTGTCAGCGCAGGCCGACGAAGCTGGCCAGGCGGTGCTGGCGGCCTTGGGTGACTATGCCGAGCAGATCGCGCCGGAAGCCGACTGAACAGACTCAGGGCGCGCGCAGTCTGCACGCGCCGGCGGTGCGGCAGGGATTCCACGGCAGCCCGGTCCCGGCCGGCCTCGCTACACTGCGAGGCTGTTTTCACCGGACCCCACCATGACCCGAGTCGTCATCAGCGGCACTGGCCTCTACCAGCCGCCGCATGTGATCAGCAATGCTGAACTGGTCGAGGCTTTCAATGCCTACGCCGCCCTGCAGAATGAAAAGAACGCCGAAGCGATCGCCGCCGGCGAGATCACGGCGATGACGCCGTCGAGCGTGGAGTTCATCGAGAAGGCTTCGGGCATCAAGCAGCGCTATGTGCTGGAGAAGACAGGCGTGCTGGACCCGACCCGCATGTATCCTCGCTTCGAGGCCCGGCCCGACGATCAGATCTCCTTGATGGCCGAGATTGCCGCGGACGCTGCCAACAAGGCCTTGGCGGCGGCGGGCAAGCGCGGCGATCAGGTGGATGCGGTGCTGTGCGCATCGGCCAATATGCAGCGCGCCTATCCGGCCATGGCGGTCGAGATCCAGCAGGCGATCGGCGCCGGTGGTTACGGTTTTGACATGAATGTGGCCTGCTCGTCGGCCACTTTTGCCATTGAGCAGGCGGTGAACGCGATCAAGGCCGGTACTGCGCGCTGCGTGCTGGTGGTCAATCCGGAAATCACCTCGGCACACCTGGAGTGGCGGGATCGTGATTGCCATTTCATCTTTGGTGATGTGTGCACCGCCGTGGTGATTGAAGCGGCGGATACCGCGACCTCGGCCGACCAGTGGGAAGTGCTGGGCACTCGCCTGGTCACCCAGTTCTCCAATGCCATCCGCAACAACTTCGGTTTCATGAACCGGGCCGAGGACAGCGATCCGCTGGCCCGTGACAAGACCTTCAAGCAAGAGGGCCGCAAGGTCTTCAAGGAAGTGGTGCCGATGGCGGCGGCCCACATCGAGTCGCACCTGCAGAGCCTGGCGTTTGAGCCCACGGCCGTGCGCCGTTTCTGGCTGCACCAGGCCAATCTGGGCATGAATCAGCTGGTGCTCAAGAAGCTGGTGGGCCGCGAGGTGGGCGACGACATCGCGCCGCTGATCCTTGATACCTATGCCAACACGGCCTCGGCGGGCTCGATCATCGCCTTCCATGAGCACCGGGGCGATCTGCAGACCGGTGACCTGGGTGTGATCTGCTCCTTTGGCGCCGGTTACTCGATCGGCAGCGTGGTGGCCCGCAAGCTCTGATTCAAGGCAGGCGCATCCGCGCCGCACGCAGCTTGTCGTAGGCGGGCCGGCAAGCGTCGGCCACGTCCAGCGCCTCGCCTTGCAGGCGGGGCTGGCGCGGCCGCCAGGGCTCGAAACCGGTCGAGGCCCAGACCGCGTCATACCAGTAGGGCGCCCACACGCCGTCGCTGCTCCGAGGGCCGGCAGGCCAGTTCAGCATGCGCTCGGTCCAGCCGATGCCGAGGTGCGCGCACAGTGCCTGCAGCCAGGCGCCAGGCGCCCGCAGAAAGTCGTCAGCGTCGATCACCACCGGTGCCTGGCCTTGCCGCTCGACGATTGCATCGAACAGCGTGGCTTGTTGCAGCAAGCCGATGTCCTCTGGCGTGACCGTGGCGCGCGATTTCAGATAGCTCTCCACCACCTCGGCCGGATCGCGGATCAGCAGCACATTGTGCAAACCGTGCACCCAATCGGTGGCCTGCCCCGGCAGCAGATGGTGGGTCATGTGCTTCTGGTACCAGATCGGCTGCCCGTCGGGCGCCGGGCCGCTGCTGAGTGCGGCAGCCACTTTTGCAGCATCGGTCTCGCCAGCGGCGATCACGGCCTCGCGGCCGGGGTGGTTCAGGCCGGTGGCGGCCAGATAGGCCGCGTAGAGCGGCTCATCGCTGACGGCACAGTCGCCCCGGTTCTCCCAGGCCCGCATCATGGCGGTGGAGATGTTGCGCGGGCCGCTCCACATGGCAACGCGCAGGGGCTGAGGTGTCGGGCTCATCGCGTCGCTCATGCCCACACGCCTGCACGCGCCGCTGCATCCCGGGCGGCCAGTTCCTTGTAGAGCGCCTGCAGGCGCAGCACCATCGGCCCAGGCACCGCGGTGTCAAAGTGCCGGCCGTCGACCGAGCGCACTGGCACCACGCCGGCAAAGGTGCCGGTGCAGAAGGCTTCGTCGGCGCTGTAGACCTGGGTCAGGCTGAAGTTCTTCTCGAACACCGGGATGCCGACTTCGCGGCAGACCTGGATCACATTGCTGCGTGTGATGCCGCCCAGGCAGTAGTCGCCGCTGCTGGTCCACACCTCGGGGCCTTGGGGGCCGCGCCGGACGATGAAGAAGTGGGTCGAATTGCAGGTGGCCACGAAGCCGTGCGGATCCAGCATCAGGGCTTCGTCGGCGCCGGCCTCAATGGCTTGGATGCAGGCGGTGATGCAGTTGAGTTTGCTGTGGCTGTTGAGCTTGGGATCCTGCACGTCCGGAAAGCCGCGGCGCACATGGACGGTGAAAAGCTTCAGTCCTGCGTTGACGGTCTCGGGTTTGGCCAGCTTGAACTCGGGCAGGATGACGATGGTGGCCGGGCCGACGGTGACCCGAGGATCCTGGTAGGGCGTGCGCTTGACGCCGCGGCTGACCATCAAGCGGATGTGCACGCCATCGTGCATCTGGTTGGCCACCAGCGTGTCGCGGATGGCCAGTGTCAGTTCCCGGCGGCTCAGGCCGATGTTCAGCGCGATGGCCTTGGCGCCTTCCCAGAGGCGGTCCAGGTGCGCGTCCAGGAACAGGGGCTGGCCGGCCTGCACGCGCAAGCCTTCCCACACACCGTCACCCAGCACAAAGCCGCTGTCGAAGACCGAGACCATGGCCTCGGCACGGCGCTTGAGCTGGCCGTTGATCCAGATCAGGATTTCGGCATTGCGGGGATCGTCGTGAAAATCATGAATGCTCTGGGACATGGCAGGCGACGCTGGGGCGCTGAATCGGCAGACCCGCAGTCTACGCAAGACGGCCC
>CALRVU010000043.1:0-11626 GCA_943371685.1 Bordetella parapertussis
GTAGCTGAGCATCTGACGGTCATTGACCAGCATCACCGGTGCGTCGGCACAGGCACCGAGGCACTCGCACTTGGCGACGGTGAACAAGCCGTCTGCCGTGGTGCCGCCGTCTTCGATGCCGAGCTTGCTGCACAGATGCTCCAGTGCCGCCTGGCCATTGCGCAGTTGGCAAGGCAGATTGGTGCAGACGTTGAGCTTGTACTTGCCAGTGGCTTGCTGGTTGTACATGTTGTAGAAGGTCGTGACCTCATGCACGGCAATCGTCGGCATGCCCAGGTAGTCGGCAATCGCCGCCTCGGACTCGGGCGAAACCCAGCCCTGCTCCTGTTGCACGATGGACAGACAGGCCATCACCGCAGACTGAGCCTGCTCTTTGGGGTACTTGGCGACTTCGCGCGCAAAGCGCGCTTGGGTGGCGTCAGAAAGTGTCATCGATCGATCTCACCAAACACGATGTCCATGGTCCCGATGACGGCGACGGCGTCAGCAATCATGTGGCCGCGCGCCATCTCATCGAGCGCTGCGAGGTGCGAAAAACCGGGGGCGCGGATCTTCAGGCGGTAGGGCTTGTTGGCGCCATCGCTCACGAGGTAGATGCCGAACTCGCCCTTCGGGTGCTCCACGGCTGCGTAGGCTTCGCCCTCCGGCACGTGGAAACCTTCGGTGAAGAGCTTGAAGTGGTGAATCAGCTCTTCCATGCTCGACTTCATCTCGAGCCGCGAAGGAGGCGCCACCTTGTGGTTGTCGGTGATCACCGGACCGGGGTTCTTGCGCAACCAGGCCGAGCACTGCTGAATGATGCGGTTGGACTGACGCATCTCGGCAATCCGCACGAGATAGCGGTCGTAGGTATCGCCGTTCACACCCACTGGCACGTCGAAATCAACCTTCGCGTAGGCATCGTACGGCTGGGTCTTGCGCAGATCCCAGGCAATGCCGGAGCCGCGAAGCATCGGGCCGGAGAAGCCAAGGTTCAGGGCCCGTTCCGGGGACACCGTGCCGATGCCGACCGTGCGCTGCTTCCAGATGCGGTTGTCGGTCAGCAGGGTTTCGTAGTCGTCGACGTTCTTCGGGAAGCGCGCGCAGAAGTCGTCGATGAAGTCGAGCAGGGAACCACTGCGGTTGGCATTGAGCGCCTTGATGGCACGCTCATTCTTGATCTTGCTGACCTGGTACTGCGGCATGCTGTCCGGCAGGTCGCGATAGACGCCGCCCGGACGGAAATAAGCGGCATGCATGCGGGCGCCAGAGACCGCCTCGTACATGTCGAAGAGATCTTCCCGCTCGCGGAAGCAGTAGATCAGGATGTTCATGGCGCCGCAGTCGATGCCGTGCGCACCCAACCACAGCAGGTGGTTCAGCAGCCGGGTGATCTCTGCAAACATCACGCGGATGTACTGCGCACGCTCGGGCACCTGGATGCCCAGCAGCTTCTCAATCGCCAGGCAGTAGGCTTGCTCATTGCACATCATCGACACGTAGTCGAGACGGTCCATGTAGGGCAATGCCTGGATGTAGGTCTTCTGTTCGGCCAGCTTTTCGGTGGCGCGATGCAGCAGGCCGATGTGCGGATCGGCGCGCTGGATCACTTCGCCGTCGAGCTCGAGCACCAACCGCAACACACCGTGTGCCGCAGGGTGCTGGGGACCGAAGTTCAGGGTGTAGTTCTTGATTTCAGCCATGACGCTTGTTCCGGGCTCAGTGCAGGCCGCCGTAGTTGTCTTCGCGAATCACGCGGGGCGTGATGTCACGAGGCTCGATGGTCACGGGTTGGTAGATCACGCGACGCGTCTCAGCGTCGTAGCGCATCTCGACATGCCCGGAGACGGGGAAGTCCTTGCGCATCGGGTGACCGATGAAGCCATAGTCGGTGAGGATGCGACGCAGGTCGTCGTGACCTTCGTAAATGATGCCGAACATGTCGAACGACTCACGCTCGAACCAGTTGGCAGCATTCCAGATCGGCGTGACCGAGGCCACGACCGGCAAAGCGTCATCTGCCGCGAAGACCTTCAGGCGCACGCGCCAGTTGTGCGTGACCGACAAGAGGTGCACCACCGTGCAGTACCGAAGGCCGTCCCATGGCTGATCTTTGTACGAGGACAGATCCAGTCCGCACAGGTCGATCAGTTGTTCGAACTTGAGCTCCGGCGCATCACGCAGGCTCAGGGCGACGGCCGCGTAATCAGCAGCAGCCACCGTGATGGTGATCTCGCCGCGCTCACGCTTGAAAACACGAATCTTCTCACCCAGAACCGCATGAAGTGCGCTCTGGAGATGGTCAAGTTTCTGGGTCATGAAGGGGTACTCGGTGACCGGATTCAGATGCTGAGCAGTGCGACACGCCTGCTCAAACTGTTTAGCGGGCGATGGTGTTTTCGCGGCGGATCTTGGACTGCAGCTGCAGGATGCCGTACAACAAGGCCTCTGCCGTGGGCGGGCAACCCGGCACATAGACATCCACCGGCACGATGCGATCGCAACCGCGCACGACCGAGTAGCTGTAGTGGTAGTAGCCACCCCCGTTGGCACACGACCCCATGGACAAGACCCAGCGCGGCTCGGCCATCTGGTCATAGACCTTGCGCAGCGCGGGCGCCATCTTGTTGCACAGCGTGCCAGCCACGATCATCAGATCGGACTGCCGCGGGCTGGGACGAAACAACATGCCGAACCGGTCGATGTCGTAGCGGGCCGCACCCGCGTGCATCATCTCCACGGCACAGCAGGCCAGACCGAAGGTCATGGGCCAGAGTGAGCCCGTCTTGGACCAGTTGATCAGCGTGTCCACCGAGGTGGTCACGAAGCCTTCTTTCAGTACGCCTTCAATACCCATGTCGCATTTGCCTCTCGAAGCGTTGGCCTGCCGCAGCGAAATGCGGCGCCCGATGTTCCCGGCCCGGGATCACTCCCAGTCGAGAGCGCCCTTCTTCCATTCGTAGACAAAACCCACCACCAGGATGGAGAGAAACACCATCATCGCCCAGAAACCTGACGCCCCGATTTCCTTGAGCGACACCGCCCAGGGAAACAGGAACGCAATTTCGAGGTCGAACAAGATGAAAAGAATGGCGACGAGGTAGTAACGCACGTCAAACTTCATGCGGGCGTCTTCGAACGCCTCAAAGCCGCACTCATAGGGCGAGTTCTTCTCTGCATCCGGCCGGTTCGGGCCAAAGATGAAGCCAATCAACTGTGGCGCGATACCAACGGCAGCCCCGACCACGATGAACAAGATGACTGGAAGATAGGCTTGCAAGTCCATGAACGGTGCACTCCGGCTGTTTCAGGATTTCATTCGGCCACAAAAAAGGCGCGCCGCTCAAAGCCCTCCGCTCCGGAGGACATGAACTCAGCGCGCCCAGCTTGATCCCCGCTTTGCTTCAGGGCGCTCGGCTGGGCTCCAACGGGAACCTGGCCGAATATATCTGGTGCCGACGGCGAGACTCGAACTCGCACAGCTTTCGCCACTACCCCCTCAAGATAGCGTGTCTACCAATTTCACCACGTCGGCGGTGTACCCAGGTTGCCCCAGGTCAACTGCTCAGCTCGCTTGAGGTTTGCTTACTGAACAGCCTCAGATTCTAGCTCGAAAAAACGTGAGATATCAGGGTTTTTGCGAGCCAAATGTTGCTTACTTCGAAGCAGCTGGCGCGACCGGCGCAGCAGATGCTGCCACAGACGGAATCTGCGGCACAGCCGGGGCAGCACGCTCCAGCACGCTCGAGCCTTCAGCGGGCGCTGACTGGCTGCTGTGGCTGGAGAAGAAGGCAAGGCCGAGGGTGGACAGGAAGAACACGGTGGCGCAGATCGCGGTGGTGCGCGAGAGAAAGTTCGCGCTGCCGGTCGCGCCAAACAGGCTGCCCGAGGAGCCGCTGCCGAACGACGCTCCCATGTCAGCGCCTTTGCCATGCTGCACCAGCACCAAGCCGATCATCGCGATGGCAGCCACCATCTGCAACACCACCAACAGATTCATCCAGATTTGCATACAAGAACTCCAAGATATTCAATAGATGCCAGCGCAGTGCTCAGCCTGCAGCTCGGCAGATGGCGACAAAGTCGGCGGCCTTGAGCGAAGCCCCGCCAATCAACCCGCCGTCGATGTCAGGCTGCGCAAACAGTTGCGCGGCATTGTCAGGCTTCACGCTTCCGCCATAGAGGATCAACATG
The DNA here is from genome assembly GCA_943371685.1 of Bordetella parapertussis. Lineage (GTDB taxonomy): Bacteria > Pseudomonadota > Gammaproteobacteria > Burkholderiales > Burkholderiaceae_C > Ideonella > Ideonella parapertussis_A. The sequence continues at coordinate 4,174 of CALRVU010000043.1, forward strand.
GCGTCGGCATGAGCCGTGGCTGCGCGCAGTTGCGCCCGCAGCACCTGGTGCACAGCCTGCGCCTGCTCCGGGCTCGCGGTGCGGCCGGTTCCGATGGCCCAGAGAGGCTCGTAGGCGACCACCATCTCGCCGGCGCAATGGCCCAGGGCATGAATCACCGCAGACAGCTGTCGCTTGACCACCGTTTCAGTCTCGCCGGCCTCGCGCTGCGCCAGGGTCTCTCCGACACAGACGATCGGTGTGACCCCTTTGGCCAACGCCGCCTTGGCCTTGTCGGCCACCAGCAGGTCGGTCTCGTGGTGATAGCTGCGCCGCTCCGAGTGACCAACGATCACATAACGGCAGCCAAACTCCGACAGCATCGAGGCAGCCACCTCTCCGGTGTACGCCCCTTGCTCATGCGCCGAGCAGTCCTGGGCGCCCCAGCGCACCGATGAACCCGCCAGCGTCACGGCTGCTTCAGACAAGTATGGTGCCGGCACGCAGACCGCCAGATCACAGGCATAAGGCTTAGCGGCAAGAATGCCAGCAAGCAACTCGGCATTGGCAGCGTGACTGCCATGCATCTTCCAATTTCCAACCACCAGTTTGCGGCGCATTGCTCAGTACTCTTGAAAATGACTCAAACCGACCATGTCAGCACGATCTTGCCCACGTGTTGACTCGACTCCATCAGCGCATGGGCGGCGCTGGCCTCGACGGCGGGAAAGGTGCGCTCGATGACGGGCCTGATGGCGCCAGACTCGATCAGTGGCCAGACCCTGAGGCGCAATTGCTGTGCAATGGCCGCCTTGAAGGCCACGGATTGCGGGCGCAAGGTCGATCCGGTGATGGTCAGCCTGCGCCGCAACACCGAGCCGGCATTGAACTCAGCGTCCACTCCGCCCTGCAGCGCAATGATCACCAGCCGCCCGTCATCCGCCAAACAAGCCACTTCCCGGGCCACGTAGGCTCCGGCCACCATGTCAAGAATGACATCGACCCCTCGACCCTCCGTCAAGGCCTGCGCCTCGGCGGTGAAGTCCTGGGTCCGGTAATTGATGGCGTGATCGGCCCCCAGGGCCAGACAGGCTGAGCACTTCTCGTCAGAGCCTGCCGTGACGATCACCCGGGCACCGAGCGCTTTGGCCATCTGGATGGCCGTCACGCCGATGCCGCTCGAGCCCCCCTGGACCAGCAGCCACTCGCCCGCCTGCAAACCTGCACGGTCAAACACGTTGGACCACACCGTGAAGAAGGTTTCCGGCAGGCTGGCAGCCTCAACGTCGCTCAGGCCTTTTGGTATCGGCAGGCATTGACCAACCGGGGCGACACACAGCTCCGCGTAGCCGCCACCCGCCACCAGCGCGCACACCCGGTCGCCAACGACAAAGCCCGCAGCCGTCAGCGCATCGAGATCGCCACCTTCGATCACACCCGCCACCTCGAGTCCCGGCAAGTCGGATGCGCCGGGTGGCGGCGCATAGGCGCCCTTGCGCTGCAGCACGTCGGGTCGGTTGACGCCAGCAGCAGCCACCCGAATCAGCACCTCACCAGCCCTCGCGACCGGGTCGGCCCGGTACGCAGGCTTCAGAACAGCAGGCCCGCCAAAGGCAGAGATTTCAATCGCTTGCATGACGGGCCCGCAGCTTATTGCTGCTGTTGCTGTTGCTGTTGCGCAGCACCTTCACCGTCGGTCACGGCGTCAGGGCGTTGTTCAGCGCGTTCACGGCGCGGACGCTCCGAACGCTCGCCACGACCGCCGCGGTCATTGCGATCACCGAACTCGCGGCGAGGCGCGCGCTCGAAGCGCTCTTCTTCCATGCCCTCAGGACGCTCCTGCAGCGCCTTCATCGACAGCTTGATGCGGCCCTTCTCGTCGGTCTCGAGAACCTTGACCTGGACCACTTGGCCTTCGGTCAGGAAGTCGGTGACCTTCTCCACGCGCTGATGGGCGATCTGGCTGATGTGCAGCAGGCCGTCCTTGCCCGGGAGAATGTTGATCAGGGCACCGAAATCGAGGATCTTGGTGACGGCACCCTCATAGACCTTGCCGATCTCGGCTTCGGCCGTGATCTCTTCGATGCGCTTGCGGGCAAATGCAGCCTTGTCACCGTCGGTCGAGGCGATGGTGATCGTGCCGTCTTCCTCGATGCTGATCTGGCAACCGGTCTCTTCGGTCAGGGCACGGATGGTCGCGCCGCCCTTGCCGATCACGTCACGAATCTTTTCCTGGTTGATCTTCATGGTGTAGAGGCGCGGCGCGAACTCGGAGAGTTCGGTCTTGGCCACACCCATGGCTTCCACCATCACGCCCAGGATGTGCATGCGGGCTTCCTTGGCTTGCGCCAGTGCCACTTGCATGATTTCCTTGGTGATGCCCTGGATCTTGATGTCCATCTGCAGTGCCGTCACGCCGTTGGTCGTGCCAGCCACCTTGAAGTCCATGTCGCCAAGGTGATCTTCGTCGCCCAGGATGTCGGTCAGCACCGCGAAGCGATTGCCTTCCTTGATCAGGCCCATGGCGATGCCGGCCACATGCGCCTTCAGAGGCACACCGGCGTCCATCATGGACAGGCAGCCACCGCAGACCGAAGCCATCGAGGACGAACCGTTCGACTCCGTGATCTCGGACACCACGCGAATGGTGTACGGGAAGTCTTCCTTGTTCGGCAGCACGGCCACCAGGGCACGCTTGGCCAGACGGCCGTGGCCGATTTCGCGGCGCTTCGGGCTGCCCACGCGGCCGGTTTCGCCGGTGGCGAACGGAGGCATGTTGTAGTGCAGCATGAAGCGCTCGCTGTACTCGCCAGCCAGGGCGTCGATGGTCTGCGAATCACGCTCGGTGCCCAGGGTCGAGGCGACCAGCGCCTGGGTTTCACCGCGGGTGAACAGGGCCGAGCCGTGAGCGCGCGGCAGCACGCTGTTGCGGATCTCGATGGCACGCACGGTGCGGGTGTCACGGCCGTCGATGCGAGGCTCGCCGGCCAGGATCTGGCTGCGCACGATGCGGGCTTCGATCTCGAACAGCAAGCCATCCAGCTCGACGCCGTCGAACTCAATGCCCTCAGCCTTCAGTGCCGCCTTGACCGAAGCATAGGCCTCGCGGCAAGCTTGGGTGCGCGCCTGCTTGGAGCGGATCTGATAGGCAGCGCGCAATGCGCCTTCGGCCAACTCGCCCACCTTGGCGATGAACGGCTCGTTCTTGGCAGGTGCCTGCCAGTTCCACACCGGCTTGCCGGCATCACGCACCAGTTCGTGGATGGCGTTGATGGCCACCTGGCTTTGCTCATGACCGAACACCACCGCGCCCAGCATCACCTCTTCGCTCAGTTGGTCGGCTTCGGACTCCACCATCAACACGGCAGCTTCGGTGCCGGCGACGACCAGGTCCATCTTCGATGAAAGCAGCTGGGTCTGGCCGGGGTTCAGCACGTACTCGCCGTTGATGTAGCCCACGCGGGCGGCGCCCACCGGACCGTTGAACGGAATGCCGGAGATGGCCAGCGCAGCGCTGGATGCAATCAGTGCGGCGATGTCAGCCTGCACTTCAGGGTTCAGGCTCAGCACATGGACCACGACCTGAACTTCGTTGAAGAAGCCTTCAGGAAACAGCGGGCGCAGCGGACGGTCGATCAGGCGGCTGGTCAGCGTCTCCAGCTCGCTGGGGCGACCTTCGCGCTTGAAGAAGCTGCCGGGGATCTTGCCGGCAGCATAGGTCTTCTCGATGTAGTCAACGGTCAGCGGGAAGAAATCCTGACCCGGCTTGGCTTCTGGCTTGGCCACGACGGTGGCAAGCACGACGGTGTCGTCGATGTTGACGATCACGGCGCCACTGGACTGACGGGCCACTTCGCCCGTTTCCATCGTGACTTGATGCTGACCCCATTGGAAGGTCTTCGTAACTTTGTTGAACATGCTCATGGCAGTCTCCTGGATGGATGAGGCGCAGTGGATGCGGTTGCGCCGTTGAACCGGGAGTCAGAACGCGTCGGGCGGGATGCCATTCCAGCAACCGGCTCAAGCCCGGCTGCTGGAATGACACAGCAATGCCCCGAAAACAGTCCGCTCCAAAACAAAAAGCCTGCGCTGGACAAGGTGCCAGACAGGCTTTCGATAGCAGGCAGCTGAATCGCAACCGCTCCGCACACCGCCGTGGTGCATGGCACCAGAGAAGCAGTGCAAGGAGAAGATGTGATCAGCTGCGTCCCCATAGAGGATGGATTACTTGCGCAGACCCAGCTTCTGGATCAGTGCGGTGTAGCGGTCAGCGTCCTTGGCCTTCAAGTAGGCCAGCAGACGCTTGCGCGCATTGACCATCTTCAGCAGGCCGCGACGACCGTGGTGGTCCTTGGCATGGAGCTTGAAGTGGGGCGTCAGGTCGTTGATGCGAGCCGTCAGCAATGCCACTTGGACTTCCGGGGATCCGGTGTCCGCTGCGCCGCGCGCATGGGCCTGGACGATAGCCGCTTTGTTCATTTCAGCCACAGACATGGCGATTTCCTTTATGGTTGGACCCTGATCGGCTTGGCAGTTGCGCTGGATGAACCAGCACCCCTGCCCGGCTTGAGTCCGGTTTATGACTTGCGGTCGCGGGTGAAACCAACCCACGCCGTGCTTGTCTGCAAAAAATGCAGAGCCATTGATTGTAGCTCAGGTGACAGGCTCACGCCAAACGCCAGCCCCACCACCCTGCCAACCCCAGCATGCCATGGCGGAATGGCGCCGCCGCCCGGCCATCGCACCAGACTGTCTGCCGCTGATTTTCCATCCCCCGCTTTGTGAATTTCCTCTACTGGGGAATGCACTGTCACATGATTGACAAACAGGGGGGTTGCGGCTCGAGCATTTCAAGCTCAAGAATGTTCCTCGTGAGTGAATCAGCCCTACCGGGCTGCATGTGTGCCGGGCGACACCTCAAAACCCACGGTGTCCTGCCCGGTTTTCAAACTGGAGTGGAGAAACCGTATGAAGTTGACCTTGAAGGCGTCCGTGTTGGCGATGAGTTTCCTGGGGCTGGCCGGCTCCGCCATCGGTGCACGTGACGACGTCCTCAGCCACCGTTGCATGACGGTCACCCCGTCTGCCACGGAACGCGCTCGCATCGAAGACAACATGCTGGCCTTCAGCCGCATGAAGAGCGCTCGCGGCCAAGCCAACCACCGTGCCGTGGGCTCGGTCACCATCCCCGTCTGGTTCCATGTGATCAACAAGGGCACGGGCACTGCCAACGGCGATGTGCCCCAGTCACAGATCGACAGCCAGATGGCCGTGCTGAATGCCGCTTACGCCAGCACCCCCTTCAAGTTCACCCTGGCGGGTGTGGATCGCACCACCAATGCCACCTGGTACACCATGGCTCCCGGCACCACGGCTGAAACGCAGGCCAAGACGGCGCTGCGCAAGGGTGGCCCCGAGACCCTGAACCTGTACTCGGCCAACCCGAGCGGCGGCCTGCTGGGCTGGGCCACCTTCCCGACCAGCTACGCCTCAGCGCCCAAGAGCGATGGCGTGGTCGTGCTCTACACCAGCGTTCCGGGCGGCACCGCAGCGCCCTACAACCTGGGCGACACGGGCACCCACGAAGTGGGCCATTGGCTGGGCCTTTATCACACCTTCCAAGGCGGCTGCAATGGCTCCGGCGACTCGGTGTCCGACACCCCGGCTGAGCGCTCGGCCGCCTATGGTTGCCCGACGGGCCGCGACAGCTGCGCTTCGAAGGCCGGTATCGACCCGATCACCAACTTCATGGACTACACCGACGACTCGTGCATGAACACGTTCAGTGCCGGCCAGAAGACTCGCATGGACACCCTGCACGCGCAGTACCGCACGCCGTAATCAGTCTGGGGTTCGCCCCAAGCTCGAACCCAAGTCGGCCTCGGCCGACTTTTTTTTGCCCGGCTCGCAGGCAACGGCACACAAGCGCAGGCCCGATGGCCCGTCGATTCGTCACGAATCAGTCAAACTGGGGATTGCATACTGCCCGCGAGCCGCGGACACTTTTTGTTGGTGTCGATTTGTGTCTTTGCTGGTGCAGCCATTCATCTGCTGGCCAGTTCAGAGTGGTGTCGATCTTTGAATCTTGAGTGGAGTCGCAGTATGAAGATGACGATCAAGGCCAGTGTTCTGGCGCTGGGCGTGTTGGGGTTGATGGGTTCGGCCTTGGCCGCCAGGGACGACGTGTTGAGCCATCGCTGCATGACGGTCACGCCGTCGGCCAGCGAGCGCGCCCGCATTGACGACAACCTGACCGCTTTCAGCCGCATGAAGAGCGCCAAGGGCCAGTCCGCCAACCGTGCTGTCGGCTCCGTCACCATCCCGGTGTGGTTCCATGTGATCAACAAGGGCACGGGCATTGCCAATGGTGATGTGCCCCAGTCGCAGATCGACGACCAGATGGCCGTGCTGAATGCCGCTTACGCCAGCACCCCCTTCAAGTTCACCCTGGCGGGTGTGGATCGCACCACCAATGCCACCTGGTACACCATGGCTCCCGGCACCACGGCTGAAACGCAGGCCAAGACGGCGTTGCGCAAGGGTGGCCCCGAGACCTTGAACCTGTACTCGGCCAACCCGAGCGGCGGCCTGCTGGGCTGGGCCACCTTCCCGACCAGCTACGCCTCGGCGCCGAAGAGCGATGGCGTGGTCGTGCTTTACACCAGCGTTCCGGGCGGCACCGCAGCGCCCTACAACCTGGGCGACACCGGCACCCACGAAGTCGGTCATTGGTTGGGTCTTTATCACACCTTCCAGGGTGGTTGCAGCGGTTCCGGCGACTCGGTGTCTGACACGCCGGCCGAGCGCTCGTCGGCCTTCGGCTGCCCGACCGGTCGCGATACCTGCAAGGCCAAGGCCGGCAAGGATCCGATCACCAACTTCATGGACTACACCGACGATGCGTGCATGAACACGTTCACTGCCGGCCAGACCACCCGCATGGACTCGCTGCACGCCCAGTACCGCACGCCTTGAGTCCTGCCGACCTCGGCAAGCACCAAGCCGGCCTTCAGGCCGGCTTTTTTTTTGGCCTCAGGCCGACGCCAGATCCCAGCGCGGCTTCACGTCAAACCGGTAACTCCGGTCGGGCACGCTCAAGCCGGCCTGCAAGCGCATGGCGGCCGCCATGGCAATCATGGCCCCGTTGTCGGTGCAAAGGTGCAACTCGGGATAGTGGACTCGCAAACCTCTGCGCCGGGCCGCCTCATTGAGCGCCCTGCGCAAGCTTGCATTGGCACCAACACCACCGGCCACCACCAGGCGCTTCAGGCCACTGGCTTTCAGTGCCCGCAAGGATTTGGTGACCAGCACCTCGACGATCGCTGCCTCGGTACTGGCTGCGAGGTCGGCGCAATCCTGCTGCGCAGGCAAGGGTCCCAACTTCTTGTAAGCCAGCATGACGGCGGTCTTCAGGCCGGCGAACGAAAAATCATGATTGGCCTGATGCAGCAGCGGCCGCGGCAGCGCGACCGCT
>CALRVU010000044.1:0-11623 GCA_943371685.1 Bordetella parapertussis
TGCTGGGCCTGCAGGCCGAAACGCTGGCCCAGGCCTTCCTCGTGTCGCCCAGTGCCATGGCACAGCGGTTGGTGCGGGCCAAGGCGCGGATTCGAGGGGCGGGCCTGCGCTTCGAGACACCCGAAGCGCGTGAGCTGCCCGAGCGCCTGTCGGCCGTGCTCGACGGCATCTACGGCGCCTACACCCTGGGCACGCGCGACGCCGCGCCCGACACCGCTGACAAGACCACCCACGGCCTGGCTTCGGAGGCGCTCTTTCTGGCCCGCCTGCTGGTGCAGTTGCAGCCAACCAGTGCAGAAGCCTGGGGCCTGCTGGCCCTGCTGCTGTATTGCGAAAGTCGACGACCGGCGCGCTTCGACGCCGACAACGCCTTCGTGCCATTGACCCGGCAAGACACCCGGCTGTGGGACCGCGCGCTGCTCGAGGAGGCCGAGCAGTGCCTGCACCGCGCCGCCGCACTGCGCCAGCCCGGCAGCCTGCAAGTAGAGGCCGCCATCCAGTCCGCACACTGCCAGCGCGCCCACACCGGCCACACACCATGGCGCGCCATCGCCTACCTGTACGGCGTGCTCGCAGCGCTGTCGCCCACGGTGGGCGCGCGCATCGGCCAGGCCGTGGCCATCGCCGAAGCCGGCGAACCGGCGGAAGGCCTGGCGCTGCTGCTCACGATCGACGAGGCCGACGTGCTGGCCCATCAACCGTACTGGGTGGCCGCAGCCCACCTGCAACGCGCCTGCGGACACGCCAGTGCCGCGCGCAGCACCCTGTCACGCGCCATCGGGCTGACTGCCGATGCGCGGGTGCGCACCTACCTGATGACGCTGGACGCAGCGACCCCGGCAGCCGCCTGAGGGCGAGCGATGGCCGCAGGGCGTGGGCAGATACCGCGCACGTTGCCCGCGCCGGACGCTCGAGCGCCGCCGCCACGGCGGGCACGTTGCTGCCGCCCTCCAGAGCAACCCTTTGGCCGCCCACACGCAGACAACCTCAGGGTGACCCTCGCCCCATCTGTCTCAGTTGTTGGCGCGCCTCCTCGTTGCCGGCTTCGGCCGCGCGCTGCAACCACTGCAACGACGCCGCCGCATTGGCCGGCACACCCAGGCCTTTGCTCAGTACCTGAGCGTAGGTGAACTGGCCGTAAGCGTAGCCCTTCTCGGCCGACTGGCGCACCCATCGCGCGCCGGCGGCGGCATCCGCCGGCAGACCCAGGCCTTGCAGCAGCACCAAGCCCAGGTTGTTCATCGCCTTTGCGTCGCCGGCATCGGCGGCGCGCTGCAGCAGCTTCACGCCCTCGGCCGCCTGCGCGCCTGGGATCTCGCCGGTCAGGTGCATCACCCCCAGCGTGCTGGCGGCGTTCATCTCGTTCTGCGCGGACGCGCGCTGCAGCCATTGCGCCGCCTGCAACATGTCCTTGGGCAGTCCATCGCCTTCGTAGTACGACTGGCCCACAAACCACTGTGCATGGGCGTCACCGCGCTCAGCAGCGCGTCGAGCCCAGCTCAGGCCTTCGGGCATGTTGCGCGGCACCCCATCGCCCACCAGGTGGGCCGAGGCCAGCAGAAAGGTGGCATAAGGGTCGCCCTTGTCGGCGCCGGTGCGCATCCAGCGCAGCGCCTCCTGCGGGTCGGCGGCTGTGCCCACGCCGTATTTGTGCATCCAGGCCAGCAGACCCATCGCACCCGGCTGTCCGGCTTGGGCGGCCTTTGACAGCCAGGCGTGTGCCGCCACGCGGTCAGGCTGCAGCGGCCCATAGCCCAGGTACAGCATCTGGCCGTAGTACATCTGAGCCTGGGCATCACCGGCGTCGGCCGCCAGCTTGACCAGGCCAGCGATCTCGCGCTCGTTCATCGGTGCACGCAGTGTGTTCACTGTCGTGGTGCTCTCGATGGACGCCGGCCCGCTGTCGACCGCCGGCCCGCCCAGATAGCCGGTGCCGGTATACCCCTTGCGGCCACTGCCCGACATGGGCGCGCCGACCGCCGCGCCACCGCTGCGGCCAGCGCCAGCGGCTGACCCCGACTGCCAGCGACGCGCAAACGTCTCGCTGCTCTGTCGCATCTCGCTCATCATGCGCTGGCGGCGCGACTCGTCCTGCTCGCGCTGGATGTTCAGCAACGTGGACGTGCTGCGCTGCGCGTGGGCCATGCCGGGGCCGCACAGGCAGGCCACCACCAGCAGGCCCAGCACGGGGCTCAAGGTTAGGCGGCGCATGATCAATTGAGCACCTGGGTGCGCGTGATCAGCCAGGCGTCATGGTTCTCCAGCTCGTGGATGCGGCGCACCACATAGCGCTCGAAGAAGGACTTCAGCAGGTCCATGTCCGAGGCCTGAACGGTCAGGTGCATGTTGCCGTTGGTCTGCAGGTCAGCCTGCACGTTGATGATCTTGGCAAACCCGAGCGCGTAGCGGCGGCTGTTCTCGCTTCTGCCGGTGATCGACGCCTGACTGGACATGTAACGCGCCGCCTCGTCGGCCATGGCCATCAGCTCAGCGGCGGTTTTGTAAGGCACCAGATCGCGAATGGCCGCCAAGGCTGGCACGTAGCCTTCGCCATAGGCTCGTTTGAAGAACTGGAGCGCCTCGTTGACATCCTTGTCCATGCCGGGGCCGCCCTTCTGAAGCATCCAGCCGATGAACACGGCACCGGCCCAGTCGCCGTTGCGGTAGGCGCCCTGCGCCCACTTGGCGGCCTCATTCCAGTCCGCTTTCACACCCAGGCCGTCGCGGTAGATGCGCGCCAAGCCCAGCGCGCCGCGGGTGTCCTTGCGCGAGGCCGCCTGCATCAGCCACTTGCGGCCCTCTTCCGGCTCGGGCTTGATGCCGTCACCGCCAAAGGCCAACAACTCACCCAGCCAGTACTCGGCCGCCGGCACATAGGCGGTGGCGGCTGCGCGCAGCAGGCGCAGGCCCTCTTCGCGCTGCGCAAGTTCGCCCTTGGCAGTGGCACGGATGTAGCCCAGCGCAGCCATCGCGTCAGGGTCCTGGCGGTCGGCCGCAGGCTTCAGCAACGCAACGGCGCGTGGCAGATCCGGCGCCACGCCGTTGCCGGTGCGCAGCGCCTCGCCTGCCCTGGCCTGGCCTCGTGCGTCGCCAGCGGCGGCGGCCTTCTCGTACCACTGGAAGGCGGTCGTCGCATCCTTGCCAAGGCCGCCGCGGCCACTCTGCAAGCTGTCACCGTACAGCACCATGCAAGCTGGCACGCCCGCGCTGGCGGCCCGCTCGGCATAGACATTGGCCGCGCTGAGGCTGGTCGCCACGCCACGGCCATTGAGCAGGATGTCGGCATAGGCGCAGGCCGCTCCGGCATGACCGGCATCGGCTGCGCGCCGGAAGGCCTCGGCCGCAGCGGCGGGGTCGGCCTTGCCAGCGGCGCCTTGCTGCAGCCGCAGCGCGTCCTGGTAAGCCTGTTCCGCCGCAGCGGCGGGTCGGTCCTGTGCCTGTGTCACTGTCGCTGACACCAGGAATGCCACGGTCATCATGGCCAGTCGAATGCTTGCTTGCATGGGGTGCGTCCTTGTGCAACGAGCCCGGAGTGGGCTCACTCCGAGGGTTACGCAAGGCGAAAAGCGCAAAAGGATCACGCACCGCAAACAGCCGTGGCCGCGCGGCCCGCGACCCAGCCCACGAGGGCCTGGGCCCGCACTGCTGGAGAGGCCGCGGTCTCTTACTTGGCAGCCGGCGCCAGGACGACCTTCGCCAACGCATCGGGCCAGTCCGGCCCGGGCGATGGCACCGGCGCCCCGGCTTCAAGCAAGAGCCGCAACACGGCCGCGTAGTGGCCACCGGGCACCGGTTCGTTCACCCCCGCGTGCAGGCAACTGCCGAGCGCATTGCCGCCGTAGCCGTTGCGCTCGCTCCAGCGGGCACCGTGCTGCAGCAGCAGCGCCACCATCTCGGCATCACCTCGAAACGCCGCCTGGTTGAGTGCGCTCGCGTCCCACGGCCCGGGCGCCGACACCGGCCAGCCCAGCGCAAGCATCAGCCGCACCGACGCGAGCGCGCCGCGCTGCGCCTGCTCGGGCAACAGGCGCAGGTCCATCGGGCCCAGTTGCGCCAGCAGCCCGGGTTGCGCCACCAGCGCGGCGCGCGCGCTGGGCTCATCGGCCGCAGCGCAGGCGGCGATGAAGCGCGACCGGAGGTCTTGCGCGGGCGCCACATGGCCGATCGCTGCGAGCCAGCCGACGACATCGGCACGGCCCACCCGCTCGGCGTGCCTGGCCACGGGCAGGCCGTGGCCGTCGCGCGCGGCCGGGTCAGCACCCGCAGCCACCAGCGCCTGCACAAACGCCAGGCCGCGGCCGCGCATCAGTGCGTGGTGCAGCGGCCGAGTGCCGACGGTGGACGAGAGCTCGTTCGCATCGGCACCGAGCGCGAGCGCCTGCTGCAGGCCCGGCAGGTCGTCGTGATCAAGCTGGCGGAACAGCGCATTGGTGCCGGGCCAGCGCGCACCGGCCTGCACCAGCGCGTCGAGGATCGAACGATCGGCCTGCTCGGTGGCGTGGTACAGCGACTCGTTGTCGTTGGGATCGGCGCCGGCGGCCAGCAGCGCGCGCACGATCTCACCGTCACCGGCATGCACGGTGGCGCCGTAAAGCACCGGCAGGGGGTGGTCGGCGCCCGGCACGCTCAGTCGGGTGTTGGCATCTGCCCCGTGCGCCAGCAGCCAGCGCACCGTGTCGCGCAGCCCCTCGCGGCAGGCCGCGACATGCCCCAGGCCCGAGAACGCAGCGATCGCGATCGGCGGCGCGGCCAGCGGTGGCAGCGGCTCGTGCACCTGCGGAGGCGGCAGCAGCCGCTGCACGGTGGCCAGGTCACCACAGCCCAGCGCGAGCACGAGCGCCACATCGCGTTGCGCCACCACACGCGTCTGCGCCAGCGCCCAGGCACGCTCAGGCTGCGGCCGTCGATAGCCTTGGCCGATGGCCCAGGGCAGCCAGGTGGCGATGAAGCTCATCTCGTCGGCCGCGCGGACGCGACGCCGCTCAACCTCCTCGACCAACATGGGCCAGCTTGGGAGCCCGTACTCGCGTGCAAGCACCAGCTGCGCTTGCGCGAGCGAGGCGCTGACATCGACCCGGTAGGGTGCGCCGCGCTGCAGCGCCGCTGCGTCGCCCCGCTTCAACGCACGATGAAGGTCCCGCGCCTGGCGGCGCAGATGGTCGACGTGAGGATGGTCAGGCAGAACGCCCGGGCTGTGGTCCGGCAGCGCGGCCGCAGAGGAAGTGGAGTCAGGCATGAGGCCTCCCAGTCACAGGGCCTGCGATCCGCGCGGCTCAGGCCGACTGAGGGCATCGAGAGCGCCCCGCAGGGCATCTCAGCTCAGGTGGGTTCAACCCTGCCCGCGGATCCGGGGGCGCCCTGAATGCGCCTTGCCGCCCATGCTACACCGTGCCGGCAGGCCTGTTGCAGCAACTGTGGTCAGCTTCTGTTTGCCCTGTGGCGCGAGCCTCGCCAATTCATTGGCGTGCCATTCTCGCCAGAACAACTAGATTGGCGACCTAGGTGCCGATCGAGAACGCAGGAGGCTCGGTCAAAGGGAAATGGTCAACCCCGGCTTGAGCCGCGACAAGTTCGAGCCTCTTCCGCATTGCGTTCCGAGCGCTTTGCCAGCATGCTCGCATTGAGCGGGCATTGCAAAGACGAGGTTCAGCAACGCCTTCCTAGTTTCCACTCGGGCTCGCCATCCCATGCGACAAAGTTTGGGCGTCGCCCTTGCCTTACTGGAGAAGCCAATGTGTGCAGATCGCTGGTCTCCACGGCGAGTGCTGTCCTGGTTGTGGTTCTGCCTCTGGGTGACGTGTCTCGTGCCGATGAGCATGTCCATGGCCTCCGCGCAGACGCTGGTGCTGGCTGCTGCGGACAGCATTCCTACGGCTTTCGTGGACAACGGCAAGCAGTCCGGAATGCTGGTGGATGTCATCAAAGAGGCATTCAAGCGAACAGGCTATCCGGTTGAAATCGCGATCATGCCCTGGGCGCGTTGCTTGGCCGAGGTCAAGGCGGGCAAGGTCGACGGGATCTTTTCGGTCTATCAAACGCGCGAGCGCGAAGAGTTCTTGACCTATGCCGATGAGGTGCTGATCACCCAGGTCCAGGCGTTCTTCGTCCGCAAAGACTCGACCATCAGCTTTGACGGTGACTTGAACAAACTTGCCGAGCTGCGCATCGGCGTCATCAATGAAACGAGCTATGGCCCCCGTCTTGATGCGGAGTTGAAGAAGGGAACCTTCAAGAAGGTGGACCCGGCAGACAGCGCCTCGTCCAATATCCGCAAGTTGCTGAACGATCGCGTCGATGTGATTCCTTCGTACCGGCATGTGGTCCTCGACTCGGCGCGAACACTCGGCGTTGCGGGATCGATCAAGGAGTTGTCCCCGCCCATCGAGGCCATACCCAGCTATCTCGCTTTCAGCAACAAGAAGGACCGCAGAAAGATCATCGAGGCCTTCAACGAAGCGCTTCGGTCGATGAAGAAGGACGGCACCTACGACGCGATATTCAACAAATATCTCGCCGGTTCAGCGGTGCGGTAGCACGCACAGGCAGGGGGCCGAATGCATCAGAAGCTTCGCTTGACCATCGGCGTGGCGGTTGTCGTCGGCTTGCTGATCCCTGCGGCCGTGGGTGGCTCACTGACGATCGATCGCCAGGGGAAGATGCTCGCCGCGCGTCTTTCGGCGGATCATGACCGGCTGACCGAAGTCCTGGCGCTCGGCGTTGAAAGCGCCTTGTGGAACTACAGCCCCAACACTGCTCGCCCGCTCCTCGAGTCACTGCTTGGAGACATTCGGGTGGTCAAACTCGTGGTGCGAGACGGGCGGGCCGGCACTACCTTCGTCATGGCCGAGCGGGCCGAACGCCGCACAGGGCGGCAATTCAGTCTGCAGAGAAGCGTGTTGCATGAGGGCGTTGTCATCGGCGACGTGACCGTCGAGATCGACACCGGAGCCTTCGAGTCCGAACTCGCCAATGCACGCATGCTCCTCATCTTGACCCTGCTGGGGCAACTGCTGCTGAGTCTGTTGCTGATCGTTGGCATCTTGAACGTGCGTCTGGTCGCTCCGATTCGCCAGTTGATGGTGGATGCTGATCGGCTCGCCCGACGCGAGCTCGATTCGCCCTTCAGATGGAAGCGTGTCGATGAACTGGGCAGCCTGGGTGCGGCGCTTGAGCGCACCAGGCAATCGCTCGCAGACCTGTTCGGCGAGCTTGAAACCAAGAACCTCGCGTTGCACGGCGACATCGAACGCCGGATTGAAATTGAAGCGGAGCTTCAACGCCACCGGGAACATCTTGAAGAGATGATTGCCGGGCGCACCGACGAGTTGCGGCAGGCGCGCGATGCTGCTGAGGTGGCGAACCAGGCGAAGAGCGAGTTTCTGGCCAACATGAGCCACGAGATCCGGACCCCGATGAACGCGATCCTCGGCATGTCGCACCTGGCGCTGCAAAGCGAGCTGAACCCGCAGCAGCACAACTATGTGCAGAAGGTGCACGCATCGGCCAGGTCGCTGCTGGGCATCATCAATGACATCCTCGACTTCTCGAAGATCGAGGCCGGTCAGCTGGACATCGAGCACATCCCGTTCGATCTCGGCGATGTGATGGACAGCCTGGCGAATCTGCTCGGCATGAACGCAGAGGAGAAAGGCCTGGAGCTGGTGTTCGACGTGTCGCCGGACGTGCCCGACGCATTGCTGGGCGACCCCTCGCGCTTGGGGCAGGTGCTGATCAATCTGGGCAACAACGCGGTCAAGTTCACCGAGCGGGGTGAGGTCATTGTCAGCGTCCAGGTGGTGGCGCGTGAGGCCAACTCAATCCGCCTGCGCTTCGAGGTGCGTGACACCGGCATCGGCATCACGCCCGAGGAGCAGCGGCGCCTGTTCAGGCCGTTCTCGCAGGCGGATGCCTCGACCAGTCGTCGATACGGCGGCACCGGTCTAGGCTTGGCGATCAGTCACCGCCTGGTGGGCCTGATGGACGGTGAACTGGGCGTCGAGAGCGTGCCGGGGCGCGGCAGCCGGTTTCACTTCAGTGCGCGCTTTGGCATGCGGCTCGAACGTGCCGTCGACGATCCGGCCTCGTCGGACAGCGGGCTGCAAGGCGCCCGCATGCTCGTCGTCGACGACAACGACGCCGCGCGCGAGATCATGGTCCACACGGCCGGCTTGCTCGGGCTGCGTGCGTCGGCGGCCCGCAGTGGCCACGAAGCGGTCCAGGCCGTGGTGGCGGCGGATGCCCGCGGCGAGCCTTTCAACCTGATCCTGCTCGACTGGAAGATGCTGGGCATGAGCGGTGTCGACTGCGCGAAGCATCTGGCCCACATGCCGCTAGCGCACCCGCCTCCCGTCGTGCTGATGCTCACCGCCTACTCCCGCGACGAGATGGCGCGCAAGCTGGCGGCCGAACAGCTCACGGTGGCGGCCACGCTGACCAAGCCGGTCACGCCGTCAACGCTGCTGGACGCCAGCCTGCAGGCGATCGGGCGACCCCGACAGCACGCCGTGCGCAGCGAACAGCGCGAAGAGGCGCTGCAGAGCAACCGCTCCGCGCTGGCGGGCGCGCATGTGCTGCTGGTCGAGGACAACGCGTTCAACCAAGAGTTGGCGCGTGACCTTCTGGGCAGCGCGCAAATCGTGGTCCGTATTGCCAACAACGGGCGCGAGGCCATCGACATGCTGGCGCGCGAACGCTTTGATGCGGTGCTGATGGATTGCCAGATGCCGGTCATGGACGGGTATGAAGCCACCCGCGAGCTGCGCCGCGACCCGAGGTGGGTGGACTTGCCGGTCATTGCGATGACGGCCAATGCGATGGTCGGCGATCGCGACAAGGTGCTGGCGGCGGGCATGAACGACCACATTGCCAAACCGATCAACGTGATTGAAATGTTCGCCACGCTGGCGCGCTGGATCCGGCCCGACGTGGCCGTGGCGAGCGGCGGTTTCCCGGGCATCGAGAGTGCGGCCGCACTGGGCAGGTTGATGGGCGACGAGCAGCTCTATCGACGCTTGTTGGCCATGTTCCGCGATCGGGAGGCCAGCTTTGCAGCTCGCTTCAGCGCGGCCCGCGCAGCGCACGACATGCTCAGTGCCACGCGCTTGGCGCACGATCTGAAGAGCACGTCCGGCACCCTCGGCGCGACGGCCGTCCGCGAGGCCGCAGAAGCGCTGGAGCGCGCCTGCGCCAGCGGCGCAGGCGCAGCGGCCATCGACGCGCTGCTCTCGGCGGTGGTCGGGCATCTCGACCCGGTGATTGCCGGCCTGCACTCGCTGGAAGGTGGGCCCGGACCACAGGCCGGTGCCGTCCATTGACAGATGCATGCATCGGGGTTGTGATCAGTCCGTGCAGGTTTGCGCACCCAAGCCCCAGGTGAGATGCGCCGCTGGAGGCAATACAGCGGCCACAAGACTGCAAAGCAGCGGCACTGATCAGGGAGGAAATCGGACCATGTCCAGACGCAAGAAAAGCAGCCCGGCTGATGATTTGTTGGCGCTGGTGGCCATGTTGCCCTGGTGGGCCGGCGTCCTGCTGGCGCTGATGAGTTATCTCCTGCTGCATGGTGTTGCCTCTCAACCCGTGATCGCGGCCCCGCAACCTGCACAAATAGGCGCTTTCGCTTCGCAGACCCTGTGGCGGTCCCTCGCCATGGTGGGCCAATACCTTCTACCCTTCCTTTGCCTGCTGGGCGCTGGCACCTCTGCTTGGCGGCGTCATCAACGTGCAAGCTTGGTGACCAACGCGACCGGGAGCCCAGCCAGCGAAGCGCTGGATGGCATGACTTGGCGCGAGTTTGAAATGCTCGTCGGCGAGGGATTCCGACGGCAGGGCTACAAGGTGGTGGAAACAGGCGGCGGCGGTGCCGACGGCGGGATCGACCTGGTGCTCAGCAAACCCAGCCAGAACGGCAGCGAAAAATTCCTTGTGCAATGCAAGCAATGGCGCGCCTACAAGGTCGGCGTGGATGTGGTCCGCGAGTTGTACGGCGTCATGGCCGCACAAGGTGCCGCAGGCGGGTTTGTCGTCACATCAGGGCGCTTCACCGACGAAGCGATCAAGTTTGCCAATGGCCGAAATGTGAAGCTGCTCGATGGGCCGAGTTTGCACGGACTTCTTCAACAGGCCCAAGCGGGTGGTGTGCGCACGCACCCAGCACGACCTGCGGCACCTATGGCGCAGTCCCTTCAGTCGCAAGCAAGGGCGTTGGCATGCCCACTGTGCCGAAGGCCCATGGTCAAGCGGACCGCCAAGCGTGGAGCGAATGCGGGCGGCGAGTTTTGGGGTTGCACAGGGTATCCGGGATGCCGTGGGATGCGGGCGACCGACTAATGCAGGAGGAAGATCATTCGCGCAAAGTGCAGCCTCATGGCAGCTGCTGCGGGACGAAACACCGCGCGTTGTTCTAGGCCAAAAGTCCTAGCACCACGTTCATCGGCGCGCTGCCAGTGTGCGACCGATAGGCTACCTGGCCGTGGTAGACAAACGGAGCCGCCTTTCCTTTGGACAACTTGTCTTCACGCACGAAAAGGTGGATGGAAAAACCCAACGCCACATGCTTGATGAGTTCCTGTCCGCGCTTGCTCTCAGGCGTCGTCGCGTTCTGGGTTTGCCAGTGGAACGTTTCGTCATCGATCCAGTGATCGTGGAAACGAAGTTCAGCGGCCCTGCCTTGCTTGTTCAAGGTCACCAACAAAATGTGCGCCTTTTGGCGGTTCAACACCACGTGCCCGACGTTCCAGCTGCCTGGGTTGAACACTTCCCCAAACATTGGAGGAATGTCCTCGCGCTCGAAAACCTGGCCCACAGCCAAATCCAGCGGATCGACGATGGCTTTGAACCGTGCCAGTGTGCGCATCTCATCACTGGCCTTCAGATCGTCATAGGCTGGGTTGTTGGCCCGCAGCACGTAGCTTCCGTCTATGGCCTTGGTTACCACGCGCAGCAGGTACTGGTTGTCCCCCCCCGTTTCGTCTTGGCGCTCGATGGCCATGGTGGATCCCGTGATCGACCCTGCATTGCCTGGGGTGACGAGTTCCAACAAAAGGTAGTCGCCGTCCTTGATCGGACTCTTGCCGCCGTCCATTGAATTGCCAGACGCACGGGCAATGAAATGCCGTTGTGGATCCAGCTTGCCATAGGCTGCAGGCAAAGCACGGTGCTCTTCGGCGTCAGTCCGGCCCACGCGGAAGTGGCCGCATGCGATCTTGAGGTTCGGAAAGTACGGAAGCTCAACCTCCACCCTGGGCCGCGGCTTGAACGCAATGACGTTTGAAACCGTCGCGTCCGCCGCGCGTCGAGCGCCGTAAGCGGCCAATCGGTAAGCCACGAGCTCAAGCAACAAATTGCTAGCCACGGGTGCGTCAGCAACGGGAACGGATTGCGTCGATGCAAACCTGCCGCCGTCCACGTGGAACCAGGCCTTACCCGGCGATGCGCGATCGCTTTTGGTCCATGCCTTGACCGGGTTGTCGAGCCAATAGCGCGACCAATGTTCACCCTTCCCGTTGGACAACGAAACGATATCGTCTGGAAGCTCATCGAGCAGGTCCACCTTGCGGTGAAGCACTTCCCAGGAACGCTCGTTCAGGGCTGACAGTAGCGGCGCAGACTCCAGGCCATTCAG
>CALRVU010000045.1:0-11374 GCA_943371685.1 Bordetella parapertussis
AGGGCACGGCGGCCGGCTATGAAATGGTCCGCCGCATGCGCGAGGCGGTCCGCCAGCTCGACACCACCCGGCCGGTCACGGCGGCGATGAACGACGGGCTGTACACGGCGCTCAATGTCTCGCATGCCGTGGATGTGGTCGGCTTCAACTACCAGCAAGACCAGTACGACGCCTTCCATGCCGCGCGCCCGGGGCTGCCGCTGATCTCGTCAGAAGACACATCGGCCTTCATGCTGCGCGGCCACTACGGCAAGACCGACAAGGATCGGCATGTCAACGCCGCCTACGACGACGATGCGGCGGAATGGGGCCGCACCCATCGACAGGCCTGGAAGGCGATTGCCGAGCGCGATTTCGTGGCCGGTGGTTTCGTCTGGACCGGCTTTGACTATCACGGCGAGCCCACGCCCTATGAGTGGCCGTCCAACAGTTCCTTGTTCGGCATCCTGGACCTGTGCGGTTTCGAGAAGACTGCCTTCTTCATCCACCAGGCCCAGTGGGTGAAGCCGGAGGTTCGACCGGTGTTGTGGCTGGTGCCGCATTGGAACTGGGCCGGGCAAGAGGGCCAGCCGGTGCATGTGATGGCTTGCTCCAACCTGGAGGAGGTGGAGCTCCTGCTCAATGGCCGCAGCCTGGGCCGGCAACCGGTTGATCGCTGGGAAATGAACCACTGGCAGGTCGCCTGGCAAGCCGGGCGGCTGGACCTGGTGGGCTACCGCGCCGGCCAGCCGGTGGCCCGCACCCATGTTGAAACCACCGGCCCGGCCGTGGCACTGCGCATCACGCCTGATCGCCCCAGGATGCAGGGTGATGGCCTGGACGCCCAGCCACTGCGCATCGAAGCCGTCGATGCCCAGGGCCGGCCCGTGCCCCTGGCCAGCGACATGGTCCGCTTCGCCATCGACAACGGCGAAATCATCGGCCTGGGCAACGGCGACTCCAACAGCCTGGAGCCCGAGCAGGGCACGCGCCGCTCCTTGTTCAATGGTCTGGCGCAGGTCATCGTGCGCACCCTGGAGGGCAGCCTTGGCGGACTCACCCTGACGGCCGAAGCGGACGGCTTGCGCCCGGCCAGGGCCACCGTGGCCGTGGCGGCAGCGGCTGCGCCGCCGCACCAGACCACCACCGGCTCAGCGCAGATTCTGGAGTGGTGGCAACGCGCACCACTGGCCGCCGCGCCACCCAGCCCCTTGCTCAAGCCTGCGGGCAGCGACATGAACAGTTGGGAGGGCCTGCGGCCTGGTGAGCTGGCACCGCTGCCGCTGCGCGATGGCTACAGCTTGTGCGCGTTCAACGTGACGCCCTACAGCCGGGTGCGCACGGACGGCGGGCTGATCGAGTTCCTGAGTGTTGCGGGTGCCTGCGAGGTCTATGTCGACGGCCAGCACCTGGGCGGCAAGCGAGACGTGGCCGCAGCGCCGCTGTCACTGCGCTTTCCTTCCGGCCCCGGTGAGCGTCGCCTGGCCGTGATCTTCCAGGTCGTGGCGGGGCAGCGCCATGGCTTTGGGGATGTGGTGCGGCTGCGCAGCCTTGGCGCGCACGATCGCATGCGCGGGTCAATCGTGAATTGAGGCCGCAAAGTCGCCCTTGGTGTCCTTGGACGGCTACCGAGTCGGCCGATAGTGCGTCGCAAGGCGTGCAGCCTTGTGAGCCTTCCAATGCAGCGATCCAAGAAAGACAGTCATGAGTTTCGGAAATCTCAGTGTCAAGGCCAAGCTGACCGCAGCCTTCGGAGCGCTTGCCGCTATCGTCTTTCTGGTGTCAGCGTTGGCGATCAGGGCGCTGGGTGAGAGCCACTCGGACTATGCGACCTATGTGGGTGAGGCAGGCGCGAGGATCGCCTTGGCCACTGATGTGCTGGATGCAACCAATGCCCGGGCCGTGAGCGCGCGCAATCTGGTGCTGGCCACGTCGCCGGCCGATCGCGAAGCTGAAAAAGCGGCAGTGACCAAGGCCCATGAGAAGGTCACTGCCGTCCTCGCCCAGCTCAAGGACGCGGTCGCCAAAGCGTCCGACGGGACCGAGCGAGAACGCAAGCTGATTGCCGAGATTGAAAGCGTCGAGTCGCGCTATGGCCCGGTGGCATTGAGCATTGTCAGCCTCGCCTTGGCCGACCAGCGCGACGAGGCGATCGGCAAGATGAACGCTGATTGCCGCCCGTTGTTGGCGGCGCTGGTCAGGGCAGTGAGCGAGTACATCGACTTTGCGCATGGTGTTGCCCAGGATGACGTCAACGCCGCGGAGGCGGCCTACACCACCAGCCGCAACATTCTGCTGGCGGCCTGCATCGTGGCGATCGGCCTGGCCATGGGCTTGGCGCTGGCGATCACCCGCAGCTTGACACGCGCGTTGGGTGGTGAACCGGCTCACCTGGGCGCGGCAGCGCAGCGCGTTGCCAGCGGTGACCTGTGCAGCGTGCCGGGCGCGCAGGGAGCACCGGCAGGGAGCGTGCTTGCATCGCTGGGCGACATGCAGGCCAATCTGGCCAGGGTGGTGGGGCAGGTGCGCAATGCATCGGACTCGATCGCCACCGGATCGGCGCAGATTGCCACCGGCAATGCCGACCTCTCGCAGAGGACGGAGACGCAGGCCTCCAATCTTCAGGAGACTGCCGCTTCAATGGAGGAGTTGAACTCCACCGTCAAGAGCAATGCCGATACGGCGCGGCAAGCCACGCAATTGGCCACTTCTGCCAGCGCTGCGGCTGAAAAGGGTGGGCTGGTGGTCGGGCGGGTGGTGGCCACCATGGAGGACATCACCGCAAGCTCCAGGAAGATCTCCGACATCATCGGGGTCATTGATGGCATTGCCTTCCAGACCAACATTCTGGCGCTCAATGCGGCGGTGGAGGCCGCGCGCGCAGGTGAGCAGGGCCGTGGCTTTGCGGTGGTGGCCGGTGAGGTGCGAAGCCTGGCGCAACGCAGCGCCGATGCGGCCAAACAGATCAAGTCACTGATCGGAGCGAGTGTCGAGAAGGTTGAAACGGGCTCCCGGCTGGTGGGTGATGCCGGGGCCAACATGGATGACATCGTTGCCCAGGTCAAGCGCGTCGCCGATCTGATCGCCGAGATCAGCGCGGCGACGATCGAGCAGACCAGCGGGATAGGCCAGGTCAACGATGCGGTGAACCAGCTTGACCATGTGACCCAGCAGAACGCTGCACTGGTTGAAGAGAGCGCGGCTGCGGCAGAAAGTCTCAAGAACCAGGCAAGTCAACTCGCCGAAGTGGTGAGCACCTTCCGCTTGGAGGACGGAGGGCCGCATCACCCGACTGAGCCCAAGCGGCGGGCCGGTCCGCCCTCGGCGTCCAAGCCGCTCACCCGACCCCCGGTGGCCAGCAAACAGAAGCCGGCGCCCATGGCAGTGGCCACCAGCGACAGCGGCGTTGATTGGGAGTCGTTCTAAGCTCAGTGCGACGGCGGCAGGAACCGGGCCAGCTCGCGCCCCCGCAGGGCCGCCGCCAGGCGCACGGCCAGCGCCTGGGCCGCTGGCGGCGCCTGCTCGGTGCGAGAGGCTGCGCAGCCCTCGCCGCGCAGGCAGGCCAGCCACACCTGGGGATCGCGCTCGTCACAGGCCAGTCCGAACTGGCAGGGCAGCAGGCGCAGCGCCGCCTGCATGGTGGCCAGGCGCGGTTCGGTGTCAAAGCGCTCACCGTCAAAGTAGAGCGTGGGCTGGCCGCCGATGCGGCGCAGCAGCAGGCGCTCACCCAGTTCGTCGAGCAACAGTGCGTCGGGCCGCTCAAACACGGCGCGCAGCAGCGCGTCCTCGTCCAGGTCGGATTGCTGCACCGTCAACAGTGGATCGCCCGAGGCCGGTTCATCGGCAGCCACATTGACCAGGGCCAGCCACTCGGCCGGGGCCAGCTGCCCGCAGCCCGCCTCCAGCGCCGCTTGCCGAGCCGTGGCGCGCTGGTGCCGGGCGTCGTTGAAGTCGGGCGCTGGCGCTGCTGACAGGCCGGCCAGTGCGTCGCAGCGCCGGGCCAGGGCGCGAGCATAGAGCCGGCCGCCCTGGGCGCGGGTGGCCAGGGCGGTTTGCAGGGTGGCGCGCAGCTCGGCCTCGGGCGCCACCAGCAGGGGCGCCAGATCGGTGGATGCTTGCACGGGCGCTGCGGTGACGGCCCGCACCGGCGCATGTGCGCTCAGCAGCGCAGCCTCGGCCGGGCCGCTCGGGCCACTCGGGCCGTTTGGGCCACTCGCGCCGTTCCTGCCATCAAGCGGGCCACCGGCCATGGCAAGCAGGGCCGCTGGCGCTGGGGATGGCTGCTCAGCGGTGCCAAGCAGCCCCCATCCGGCCCAGCCCAGCACGGCGGCGCCCAGCGCCAGGGCCGCCGAGCGCGGGCTCACCAGACGTTGGCTGGCCACCCGTCGGCGCCCCAGGTCACGTTGCCGATGAAGAGCACCGGTGCGCCGTTGTTGTTGGCGTCATAGGCGTGCCAGGCCATCACCGAGCCATCGGCCAGCAGCGACTGGCCACCCGGCCCTTTGTAGCGGCTGCCGCTGGACGCGATGACCGTGCCGCCGCCCGACATCATCGACACCCCGGCCTTGTCGGTGTAGGGCCCGGTGATGGAGGTGGAGCGGCCCACGACGATGTAGTAGGTGCTGCTGGCGCCCTTGCAGCAGGCACCCTTGGAGGCAAAGAGGTAGTAGTAGACCGTCCCGTTGACCGTCTTCTTGACCACGAAGCCGTTCTCGATGCCGTTGGCCGTGTCCTTGGCAATGTTGACGATGCCCCCGGTCGGTGGCTTCAGGTTCACCTTGCTGACGCGGGTGATGTGGATGCCGTTCCAGAAGGAGCCGAACACCAGGTACGGGTCGCCGTTGTTGGCCAGCACAAAGCTCGGGTCGATGGCGTTGTAGCCGTCGCCGGACTTGGACGTGAGGATGGCGCCCTGATCGACCCACTTGCCTGCCGCGATGCCGCCGGCCGAGGTGGTCAGGCCGATGGCTGATTTTTGCGAGCCGAAGCTGGAGATGGCGTAGTAGCAGTAGCCGTTGCCGGCGTACTCGCCGCAGCCGGGCGCCCACACCATGGCCGTCTTGTTGGCGGGCAAGTAGCTGGACCACCATGACAAGCCGCTGCCGAAGATCGGCGTGCCCTGGGTCCAGGCCCGGCCGTCGGCCGAGTACTTGACGCCGATGCCGCCGTTGTCGGTGGTCTCGAAGGTCCACCAGGTCGAGCTGGTCTTGTAGAGGTGCGGGTCATGGGTGCCGATGGCACCCGTCAGCGTCCAGGGGGCCGCGTGGCCGGTGGAAAGGACGGCCGCGAGCGTGCAGCCGAGGGCGATGGGCACGAAGTGCTTCAGGCGTGAAAACATGGGGTCTTGTCTCCTGTTTTTTGGATGCGCCCGCCCTTTTCAGGAGGGCTGGGCGAGATTTAATATGACTATTTAAATCTCCGCACCCAGAAAAACCCGACAAGCCGTGTTTAAGAATGACTATTTGGTGCTGGGCCAGCACTCTGCTTGGCGATGATCGCGAAGCACGCAAAGGCCAAGCCGAACGGCACGCCGACGGACACGAAACCCAGCAGAAACAAGGCCACGGCCAGGCCCTGGAACACGAGCAGACGATCCCGCGTTTGCCACGATCCGACGGTCAAGCCGATGGCAGCCAAGAGCACGGCGGAGACCTGCAGCCACCGGTTCAGCGGATCGGCCGCCGCCAACTGGCGCATCCCTGGCAGCGGGAACGGATCGACCGAGAATTGGCCCCAGAGGCCAGAGGCCAGAGGCAGAGAACAGGGCAGCCCAAATGGCGAGCAGGGCGAGCGAGAGTGGGCGGGGCACGAGGGATGGACGGTGTGATGCAGCGGGGAGCCTAGGCGGTGGTCATGCCACGCGGCCGGATCGGCATGTAGATCTCAACCTTCGAGTCGCGGTTGCCCGGGTCAAAAGCCTCGTCATATCGCTCGAAGTACGGGCCACGCAACTGCTCGAACGCGGCGCCTGGCAGCCACTCGTTGAAGATGGATCCGAAGACCTCGCCGAGCGTGCTGAGCGTGGCCTGAAAGACGGCGTAGCTGCCTGGCGCGATGGACTTGGCAGTCATGCCGCTGGGCACGCGATCGGTCTGGGTGACCGACACCGCTGCCATGTAGTCCAAGGTGCTCTGCACAGCATCAAAGTTCTCCATCAGCCCGTAGCTCACCCCTGGTTCGGCGATGGCGTCGACCTCGTCGATGCGGGGGCCGAAGACGCCCCACAGCGCCGGGATGTCGCGGGCCAAAGGGTTGGTGCTGATGCCGATGCCGACGACAGTGAACGCCGGCAAGTGGACGATGGTTGGTTCGATGGGCATCGTGAGTGGTCCGGTTTGGGGCTGCGTGGCGGTCTGGTTCAGCTCAATTCTGGCGCTTGAGCCCCATCGGCGGCAGAGCGCTTGAAGACGACCCTGAACCGTTCGCAAACGACCGGCATGGTCCCGCTGAAGGTGCGGCCGATGCGCGCGCATTCGCGGGTGAAGAATTGGGTGTGGGCCTCTCGCCAATGCGCAAGCGATCCGTCGCCTTCGCCTTCTGTCGCCGCAAACTCGGCGGTCACCTCATCAAAGGGCACGGTCTCGACGCTGGTGGTCTCGATGACACACAGTGGCGTTCCCTCCCAGTCCGTCACCACGCTGAGGTCGCCTGGCTTGGGCGGAGCCTCGTTCTCGACCTCGAACGCCCAAAGTGACCCGGCCGTGGCACGCTTGACGCCGCGCATCACCAAGTCTGCAAGCTCGTTGGCAAGCGCCTCAGAATCACCGAAGGCGAAGGCCTCGTAAAAGCGCGCTTCGTCGATGTCACCGACGTGGGCGAGGAATGACTGCCAGAAGTCGTGGATGATGGGCGGGATGACCATGGTCGGAAGGTGCAGCAAGACGGCGCGATTCAGTCTTCCATTGAAACGGCGTGGCTCCGTCTTCCGAACATCGGCAAGGCGGCGCCCAAATCCCAGTCAGACATCGTCGCCTTTGCGCGGCGGCGCCGGCAGACCGCGAATCTCCGTCCAGTATTCATCGTGCACGTCCGCGTCGATCGCGGGGTGAACATTCGTCGCGTAGAGGCTGTCCTGTCCATTCTTCTTCGGGCCGGAGATCCAGTAGCGGTCGCCGGTCTCAACGTCGAAGTAGTTGGATTTGAAGCCGGCGCCCTTCAGGCTTTGAAAGGATCGACCTGCATAGGAAATCGTTGCACCCGTCTTGGAGAACGTGACGCGGCCAATGCGAGCCGGTCCGATCAGACCATCTCCCTTGGACTCGATGTACATGATTCGGCTCTTCATGATGTTCGACGAAAGGCGTGGATTGCTGGCTTCAACTCAATGACTTGGATGGAGCTTCCCGGGTGGCGTCTCTTGCAGCGCCCGGGTCCGGCGGGCTTTGCAGCTGCGCCACTCAGTCATTTTGGCCAGTTCTGCTGCGTCTGATTCATAGACCTGTTCTAGCCACGCGCACTTGCTTGCCGGGCATGACTCCTATGTGGGGAAACATGCTGCGGAACGGGCCAAGGAACGCGCCATGGTCTATGCCAGAGAGGGTGGCTACGGCGTCTGATCGCGAGCGGCCGCCCCGTCACGCCGCCGCCACAGGAACGCAAGCGCGGTGATCGAGAGAATGAGTCCAGGCATTGTCAGGCGCACCGCCCAGGTTGCGACGGGCCCCAGTAGCAGGTTGACGTCCATGTGTTCGTACATGCAGATGCCGCCTGTGCTTTGCGGAGCATGACACCCGACGACTTGGCCTACGGCGCTTGATAGCAGCCAAAGGCTAGCTGGAACGAGGAACGGCAGGCTTGCTGCGACGTATCGGAGTCTGGAGCGAGTCATGTGCGGCGTGGCAAAGCTGTTACTTCGATGGAGTGTCCAGCGTTCCGTCCGACTTCAGGCAAGGGGCGTACTCGATCTCGGTCCGGCGATTGTGGCGATGGGGTGGTTTTGCCACAGGCTGTGTTGATCCCTTGAATGCGACTTCGAGCCTGCCGTCGGAGACACCTGCAGCGCGCAGTTCTGCCGCGACTGCGCGCGCGCGCCGCTCCGAGAGCGATGTGGCTGCCTCAGGCGGGACTTCATGCGGATCGGCGTGTCCAACCACGATCCATGTTCCTGACGCGCAAAGGAAGCTGCCCGAGACGCCTGAGATGGCGGAGACGATCCGTACCCGATCGACCTGCTCGATGACGTCGCTCCCGGCTTCGAAGTAGACGTCGGTGGACCAGGCCGGCTTGGTCGCCGCCGCTGGCGCCGCAAGCATGTGCAGAAGAAGGCAGAGCGGAAGGAGGCGCATGAAGCTGCCCATGCACCCGGTGGTGACTGCTGCAGCCCCGCGTTGCCTGCACGCAGGTCGGGCCAAGGCTGATTTTTCAGATATTGGTCTCGCCATTCGTCTTATCCAGGAGTGCCAAGTCTTTGTCGCTTGATGGCCATACTGTCACGCTGACGAATCCTCGGGAGTGGCTTCAACGAGCGGTTGGGTTGCCGACCTGTTGCAACCCGTCGGCAGACGCTCGCGGAAATCGAAGCTGGGTGCGGACGAGGAACACGGTCGCAAGCGATGCAGGCAGTGCTGTGACGACCGCCATCGCTGGAAGGAAAACGAGCAGGCCAAACGTCAGCACGCTGGCGACGGCGATGGCAAGTTTGAAGATCAGACCCAGGCGACAGGCTCGGCCTTGCGCTGTGCGCACGACCAAATGCCAATAGCTAGAGATCGTGAAGATCGTCCCTGCGAACAGGGCAAAACTGAGTCCCGAGAACAGCGGATCGTCCTGGAACTCTCCAGCGGCGACATGGATGGTCCATGGAAGCAAGGTGAGCGCGACGAGGGTGCCGGGCGCTCCGCCCAGAAACCCGAAAAGTCGCACGAGGTCGATGGCCGGTGCGTGTTGGGAGGCAGCCGCACGAGCCTCCAGCAGCGTGCAGCCACCGGCTGCCAAGAAGGGCAGTTCTGAGGCGTCCGACACCTTCGTGATGGTGAATCCGCAGCTGGCAAGGACCGCCGAGAGCCGTTCAACGTCGTGCAGCCGCAGCGACAGTGCCTCTGTCTCGGTTTCGATGACCCGGCTGCCCTGGTGCTTGGTGTAGGTGCCCGAGTAGCGGATCGTGTCCGGTGATGTCGTTCGGGAGGTGCTGCAGGTGTACGTGATCGAGCTTCCGTCGCCACACTCGACCGATCTGGGGGCGTAGGCCCTGGGGCTGAGCGACTCAGTGGTGTCATCCACCAACTCGAGCAGGAGCGTGCCGTTGGGCACCAGATGTGCATGAATGCGCGACAGCACCTGGCGCAGGTCCTGGTCCTCGGTGATCAAGCCGATGGAGCCCGCCGGGATGAACGCCAGGGTGTACTGGTGCGGAAGTGCCAGCGCGGTCAGATCCTGCAGATGGACGTTGACCGGAATCCCGAGCTGGTGGGCACGAGCCCTGCATGCTGCAAGCATCTCCGGTGAAGAGTCGATGCCGTCGATCTGCAAGCCCGCATGCGCCATGGGCAGTAGGAAGCGACCCGAGCCGCACATGGGCTCCAGCACGCGGCCACCGGCACTCCGGGCCCGCTCGACATAAAACGCAAGCGCGTCTGCAGGCGCAGACGGCTTGTCAAGGTCGTAAAACGCGGTGCAGAGGTTTCCGTATGCCGCCATGGCTACTTTCAATGACCTGCGCGATGGTGGCCAGGGCCAACTTCACTCCGCCGTGGCGCTCATCCACCTAAGTGAACGCCTGCATGCCCACGGGCGCGTCTGTCAGACCCCATTGCCACCTGGGGCCGCTGGGTGCCTGGCGCGGAACCACTTGCCGCCTGGCCCGAAGAAGAGCAGGCCGCAAGCCACCACCTCCATCCCAATGCATGCCAGGTCGATCAAGGCAAGGATCGGCGTGCTTTGCAGATCGCCCATGACGAGACCCACCCCGAGCAGCCAAGTCAGCCCCAGGTACACCAGCAGCGACCAGCGGCCCCAGTTGCGCGCACTGTAGACGGCGCTGACGAGCCAGAGCGTCAGGGCGCCAAAGACCAGGAACAAGGCTGCATTGATCCAGAAGGGAATCTCAGCCTCGCCGAGCGGCTCTGGCCTGACGCCCGGGATCTGGGTGAGGACACCGATGGCGAAGGAAATCAGGACTATGGCGCAAGCGTGCTTGACGCTGTCAGGTCGAGGGCCGAAGCCGGAGGACGGATCCTCGACATCAGCCCGTGGCGGTTGAAATGGATTGCGATCAGACATGGCGGTGATTGTGGGCTAGGGAGAGCAGCCCTTTGATTGCGGGAGCTACTGAACAAACCCACCTTGCCGGAGCGGCAGGGTGTTGCATTTCAGACTTGAGGCCGCCCAGCCAAAATCATAAATCTCAGCTTACTGAAGAAGCCATGAATAAAAAACTGAATCACTAACGCTATCAATCTCCAATAATTGGCCATTTCCACTGAAATCTGCAAGCATTCTAAAGATAGGGCCGGCTATGTAAAGCCCTTCGAGTTTAGCCTTCGTCCCATCTAGTCCGCTCAACTGAAGTGCGCCGGGTGCTGGTCCGACGTTAGACCCCCATGATTGAAGTTTACCCAATGTATCAACTTGAACTGAGGTTCCCGCCTCACGGCCAGTCGAGAAAAAAATATCAAATTGGCCCGTAGTGGTTTCAGATTGGGCGTTGTATGTTATTGCGACATTGCGCAACTTCAATATTTGACCGGTACGTAGCGTGAGCTCGA
This sequence comes from Bordetella parapertussis, assembly GCA_943371685.1. Lineage (GTDB taxonomy): Bacteria > Pseudomonadota > Gammaproteobacteria > Burkholderiales > Burkholderiaceae_C > Ideonella > Ideonella parapertussis_A. The sequence continues at coordinate 10,683 of CALRVU010000045.1, forward strand.
TTTCCCCCTCGCTTAGGACAAGAGTCGTCAGCGGATCCAAGAAAAGGAATCGCATGGTTCCAGACATTTTCTGACTCCAACCATAGATTCCAAGAGAGCTGTCATCGAGCATGCCTTCGGCCCTGACTCGCGCGTCAGCAATCTTCGAGAGATTGGTGCGCATGATCGTGTACTCTGTACGCCCGCGGCCTAACGCGATGACGCCGCAGACGGAGCCTTCCGCAAGAATCTTATCACCCTTGGAAATTTTCTTGTTGCCGTCCATATCGGAATAGGTCATGTCAAGCTGACCTCCGCCACCACAAAGGAAGCTATTGGTCGTATTCACCGGGTCGACGGAACCGGCAGCCCAGCGCGCACTATCGATCCAGCGTCGGAAAACATGCTGTACTGCTTGGGCATTTGCCATAGAAAATCTGACATTGCTCTCATTGAGAAGCATAGTTGCTGGGTCATGGGGCTGCGCAGTTGGCACTGGCGGTGTACTTTCCGATTCGCCTCCGCCACCTCCGCAAGAACTGAGCATCGGGGTAAGACATATGCCTAGAATTAAAAGGAACAGCAGTTTTCTCAGTTCATTCATGAGTAATTTATCTACGGAGTAAAAATAACCGATCGGCTTTTTGGGTGCCAATAAATTTATGCTAGAAACTAGACGCTATGGCCCGCGAGAGCAAACGGAAGCCCCGCCA
>CALRVU010000046.1:0-11344 GCA_943371685.1 Bordetella parapertussis
CCAGACCCCCCCTGCCTTCTCTATGGGCTGGGCAAGCTGGACCGCCTTGCACAGCCTGCGGTGGCGATCGTGGGCAGCCGGGACGCCACGGCCCAGGGGCTGAGTCACGCGCGGCACTTTGCTGCGGAACTGAGCCAGGCCGGCATGTGCGTGGTGTCAGGGCTGGCACTGGGCATCGACGGCGCGGCCCATGAAGGCGCATTGACGGCACCCGGCAGCACCATCGCTGTGGTCGGCACGGGCCTGGACCGGGTCTATCCCCGCAGGCACCAGGCACTGGCCCGGCAGATCGCGGCGCAAGGGCTGCTGCTGAGTGAGTACCTGCCCGGCACGCCGTCCCTGTCGGCCAATTTTCCTCGCCGCAACCGCATCATCGCCGGCCTGAGCCAGGGGACCTTGGTGGTCGAGGCCACGCTGGGTTCCGGCTCGCTCATCACCGCCCGCCTGGCCAACGAGTTCGGCCGGGATGTGTATGCGATCCCCGGGTCCATCCTGTCTCCTCAATCCCGCGGCTGCCATCAACTGATCCGCGATGGTGCCGCGCTGGTTGAATCCCCCGCCGAGGTGCTGACGCTGTTGGCCCCCGGTGGCGGGGCGGGGGTGCGCCCCAGCACAGCGCAAGGCAGCGAATGGACGCCGGATGCTGAGAGTGACGCACCGGAGGACACGCTGCTGGCCGCGCTCGGCCATGATCCACTGACGGTTGATGCGCTGGCGGCACGGACAGGCCTGGCCACCGATGTACTGCTGGCCCGCTTGCTGTTGCTGGAGCTTGAAGGGCAAGTGGCCCGCCTGCCTGGCGGCTTGCTGCAGCGGCAGGGCCGGGCCTGAATCCTGCGCTGGGCACTCGGGCAAACACCGCCTTCCCGGCATGGCTACTCTGGCCGCGCAAGGCGCGGCAGCTCGGGTATAGTCAATTCATGTTCGATGTTCTGGTCTACCTGTACGAAAACTACTGGCGGCCTGACGCCTGCCCGGATAACGAGCAACTGACACGCAAACTGTCAGCCGTAGGTTTCGAAACCGATGAAATCCATGAAGCCTTGAGCTGGCTTCAGGGTTTGGCCGTGAGCGCCGAATCCGGATCCGGCAGCCAGCCGGGACAGCACAGCATGCGGGTCTATCTGCCCAGCGAGCTGGAACTGCTGGGCGAGGAATCGGTGGGATTCATCAGCTTCCTCGATTCGGCGGGCGTGCTCCCCGCTCCCATGCGGGAGATGGTCATCGACCGGGCGACCGCGATCGGCACCGGGCCGCTCAGCCTCGACGATCTGAAAATCATCGTGCTGATGGTGTTCTGGAGCTTGGGCGAGGAGCCTGATGCGCTCATCCTCGACGAATTGTTCGTCGCTCCCGAGGATCGGCTGATCCACTGAGTGGCGCTCAGCGTGCCAGAAGCAACTGGCGCGCACCCGATCGTCAGACCTTCAGTCGAGACGGATCCGCACTGATCTTGCGCATGGCGTCGCGCGTGGCCTTGGTGGTGAGCGACTCATCCTCCAGCGGCAGCAGAAGACCCGCCTGCAGGAAGGCCGCCAGGCGCGTCTTCTGGAACAGCACGCAACGGCCATGCTGGGTCGTGAAGAGGGTCAGCTGGCGATGCAGGCCCTGCCAGGTCAGACGCACCAGGTCGTGCCGGCCCCGGTACTCCAGTGTGAAGGCGCTGCCGAGATCCAGCTCGCCTGCGGCCGCGAGCATGGCAGGTCCGGGCATGGATCCACCGTCGGCGACCACCTCCAGACCTTCGTTCTGGTGGTGGGCCTCATCCAGCACCCAGGTGTCGTCCAGCTCCAGGCCTTCTTCGGGCAGCAGCTCCTCGATGGCCGAAAGACGTTGCTTGAGTTGCTCCAGCAGATCCGGGCTGATCGACGTTGCCCGCGCGCTGAAGGCGGCGGTGAACGCGCCATTCAGCGCCTTGATCGCCTCTTCCTGGCGCCGGGCCTCCAGGCCCGCAGCCCCCATCCCCTGCCGCAGGATGCCGAGCAGCGGCGGCATGCGACGAATCACGTCGGCGCGTTCTTCCCGTGTGGTCTTGGCGCTGGCGGCCCACAGCAATTCGGCGGCAGCGTCACGCACCTCGTTCACCGCCGTGCTCTGGGCGCCATGCCGCACTGCCGTGGTGGCCAGCACATCGGCCCAGATGTGGAAGAGGAAGTCCCGCACGCTCTCCTGGACCGGCAGCTCGTTGATCATGCCGCGCAGCTCGATCGTGTACTGGATCGCCAGGGTCTCGCGTTGCTCGATCTGCTGGGCCAGCGAGACACCCACCCGGGCCGCCTCGGTGTGCTCGCGCAGATAGCGTTCCAGAAACTTCTCGAACTCTCCCAGCACGGCCTGGAAAACACGCTTGCCGGTGTCCGGAAAGGCCTCGACCACCTGAACAATGCGGCGAATCTCTGCCTCGAGCGGGGCACCGATCACTTCCGCATCGGCCTCGAAGCCCATGACGCAAGCGCCCATCCGATCGATCAGCCGACGGGCGGGATGCTCTGCCCCGGAAAAGAAATCCGGCTCGGCCAAGGCCACGCGCAGCACCGGCATCTGCAGGCGCGCAAACCAGACGCGCAGGGCAGCCGGTACGCGCTCGTCCGTCAGGATGCTCTGGAACAGCAGTGCGACCAGTTCGACGGTGGCCCGCTCTTCCGGCGTGGTGGCGGCCTGCTTGAGGGCCTGCTGCTGCTCGCGCAACTCGGCCACCATGCGCGCAGGCGACGGTGGCGCACCGGTGCCGGCCGGCAACGCGGCTTCTGCTTGGCTGACTGCACGCTGCTGAGCCTGGTGCATGGCCTGCGACAACTGCTCAGACGGCGCCCGGCCGCTGCCGGGTTGGTTGAAGCCGGGCACGTGCTGCGCCAGGATGTCGCTGAAGCGGGCCATCACCACGTCGCCTTGCGCGGCACTGCCGGCAGACTGACGTGTCATCAGGCGCGTTTCTTCATCCAGATCACCACGCCCGCTCGAGTCGCCTTCCGCGCCACCGGAACCGCTGCCACCACCGCCAAACACGCTGCCGGGGCCGGCAAAGCGAGTTCCGCCGTTCAGGCCTGGCCCGAGTGCTGCTGCGCCCGGGGCACCATGACCGCCCCCACCTGCGCCCCCACTTGCGCCGCCAAAGCCCCCGCCCCCGCCCCCGCCACCGCCACCCTGCGCTGCAGCAGCGCCGCGTGGGCCAGCCTGCCCGGCGGAGCCGGAGGTTGAACCCGGGCGCACACTGAGCTGACGCGGCGGCGACTCAACCCGCCCGGCGCTCGCCGGCCCCCCCAGCGAGTTGGGCACGGCACGACCCAGATTGGGACCCATGGGGGTGGCACCCCAGTCACGTTCAGGCAGTGCAGGCGCAGGCGACCGCGTCGAGATCTGGTCGGCGGGCGCCGAGACCTCCTCCGCAGGCTCAGCCGGCGGCTCGGGCGCCAGGGCACCGGCCAGGGTCACCGCGCCCTCGGCACGGCGGATGAACGGTCGCAGATCGACCTGGGGCAGCACGCCGCGCTCGATCAACCACCGGTTGGTTTCATGCAGCGCTGTTTCGACCCGCACCGCAAAGAAGCGCTGCAAGGGACTCTCCAGCTCGCGCCAGGCCGTCAATGCCAAGCCGGCCTGCATCCAGGTGCGCAAGACGCACCGTGCCAAGGCCTGGGGCCGGAAAAGGTCACCCTCTTCCAGTTCGCCCTGGGGCTCCAGCTGGCCAAGGCGGGCGCGCAGGTCTGCGAACTCCCAGGTCGCCTTGTCGAGGATGGCCAAGGTCAGCCGTGACACGAAGATGTTGCGCTGGATGGTTTCGTCGTCAACCAGCTGCAACTCGCCGGTGGCCGGAAATCCCGTCAAGAGTGGTGCCGAGGCGGTGCTGGGTGGGCCGACCGAGCCCAGCAACTCGCGCACGGCCGCCTCCAAGGCCGGCACCCATTGCACGCTGTGACGCATGAGTTGCTGCAGCATGTCCTGGCGCTGCTGCGCCAAGGCCCGCTCGGCAGGCTGCTCATTGAGCACTTGTGCTGCTTCGAGCGCCGCCGCACTGACCGCACTCAGGTCAGCCAACACCTGCTCGGCGTAATAGCGCCGCGCTTGATCGAGGGTCGGAAGCCGAGCCGGTGCGTCGTGCATGAGAAGGAGAGTGGATGGATCTTGGAGGTCAGACGACCGCGCCGGAATTCGGATCGTTCGGGTCGGAATCCTTGTTGACAGGCGCCTTGACCAGGTCCTCGCGCGTCACGCCCAACCACATGGCGATGGCCGCAGCAACGAACACCGAAGAGTAGATGCCGAACAGGATCCCGATCGTCAAGGCCACGGCAAAGTAGGTCAGGGTCGGGCCACCGAACAACAACATGGCCAGCACCATCATCTGCGTGGAGCCGTGGGTGATGATCGTCCGGCTCATTGTCGAAGTGATGGCGTGATCAATGACTTCCGCCGTGTTCATTTTTCGGTATTTGCGGAATGCCTCACGAATCCGGTCAAAGATCACCACGGATTCGTTCACCGAGTATCCGAGCACAGCCAGCACGGCGGCCAGCACCGAGAGCGAAAACTCCCACTGGAAGAACGCGAAGAAGCCCAGGATGATGATCACGTCGTGCAGGTTGGCAATGATGGCTGCGACGGCGAACTTCCATTCGAAGCGGATGGCCAGATAGACCATGATGCCGGCGACCACGAAGAACAGCGCCTTGGCACCATCCCATGCCAGCTCCTCACCAACCGAGGGGCCGACGAACTCGGTGCGCGACAGCTTGAGCGGCTCCGTCCCCTTGACCTCACAGGCGGGACGACTCACCTGCTCACCTTGCGGCGTGGTGTATTGGCGGGTGCTGACCGTGCCGGACTCGGCCTTGCAAAGCGCGGTGAACACCCGTTCTGCCACTTCAGATTGCTTGACGTCGCCACGCACCGGCAGGCGGATCATCACATCTCGCGAGCTGCCAAAGTTCTGGACCTGGACTTCGCCAAAGCCCATCGCTTCGACCACCGTCCGAGTCCGAGCCAGATCAGCAGGCTGCTGATACTCGACCTCCAGCACCGTGCCCCCGGTGAACTCGATCGAGAAATGCAGGCCCCGGGTCACCAGGAAGAAGACGGCGGCAGCAAAGGTCAGCGCCGAGATCAAGTTGAACACCAGCGCGTGCCGCATGAACGGGAAGTCGCGCCGAATACGAAAAAATTCCATGAAATGCCTCGAATGTCCGGATCAGGTAGCGCAGATTCAGTGGCCGTCAGGCCCTGCCGACGAAAGCGCAGTGCCAGCCTCGGCATCAGGTGCCGGCCGCCAGACCTGGCCAATGGAAACAGACTTGAGCTTCTTCTGACGACCGTACCAGAGATTGACCAGACCGCGCGAGAACATCACCGCCGAGAACATCGAGGTGAGAATGCCCAGACAGTGAACCACAGCAAAACCGCGCACCGGGCCGGAGCCGAATGCCAGCAGCGCAAGGCCCGCAATCAGGGTGGTGATGTTGGAGTCCAGAATCGTGGCCCATGCACGCTCATAGCCTGCATGGATCGCCGCCTGAGGTGATGCGCCAGCGCGCAACTCCTCGCGCACGCGCTCATTGATCAGCACGTTGGCGTCAATGGCCATGCCCAGCGCCAAGGCGATGGCCGCAATGCCAGGCAGGGTCAAGGTGGCCTGCATCATCGACAGCACCGCGACCAGCATCAGCAGATTGAAGGCCAGGGCCAGGGTCGAGAACACGCCGAACAGCATGTAGTAGGCGCACATGAACACGGCGATGGCCCCGAAGCCATATGCCAGGCTCAGAAAGCCCTTGGTGATGTTCTCGGCACCCAGACTCGGGCCGATGGTCTTCTCTTCGATGATTTCCATCGGTGCCGCCAGGGAGCCCGCGCGCAGCAGCAACGCCGTGTCACTGGCTTCCTGGGTGGTCATGCTGCCCGAAATCTGGAAGCGGGAACCCAGTTCACCGCGGATCACCGGGGCCGTGACGACCTCACCCTTGCCTTTTTCAAACAGCAGGATGGCCATGCGCTTGCCGATGTTCTCCCGGGAGATGTCGCGCATGATGCGCGCACCCTTGGCGTCGACGGTCAGGTGCACGGCTGCCTGCTGCTTGTCGTCAAAGCCGGGCTGGGCATCGCTCAGGTTCTCGCCAGTCAGCACCACCTGACGCTTGACGATCAAGGGGCCGCCGCCCCGCTCGACGTAGCGTTCAGCGCCAAAGGGGACCGGGCCGGAGCCGACGGCAGCGGCTGCAGCCTCGGCGCTGTCGTCGACCATGCGCAATTCGAGCGTTGCCGTCCGACCGATGATGTCCTTGGCCTTCGCGGTGTCCTGCACCCCGGGAAGCTGCACCACCACCCGGTCGAGGCCCTGCTGCTGGATCACCGGCTCGGACACGCCGAGCTCGTTGACACGATTGTGCAGGGTCGTGATGTTCTGCTTGAGCGCGGCTTGCTGGACCTGCACCGCAGCCTGCGGCTTGAGGCCTCCATTGAGCTGCAATTCGCCCGATGGGCTGGCCGTGGCGCGCCACAGCACGTCCGGCAATCGGTCTGCCAGCAGGGCCAGCGCCGATTCGCGCGTGGCCTCATCCCGGAATGCGACGATGACGTTGTTGCCATCACGGGTGATGCCCGAATGGCGGATGGATTTGTCGCGCAGCAGGGTGCGGATGTCACCGGTCAGTGACTCGGCCTTCTTGGTCAGCGCCGACTTCATGTCGACCTGCATCAGGAAGTGCACACCGCCCCGCAGGTCCAGCCCGAGGTACATGGGCAGCGCATGCACGCTGGCCAGCCATTTGGGCGAGCGCGAGACCAGGTTCAACGCGACGATGTAGCTCGGCTCGGCGGGATCGGCATTCAGCTCGCGGCTGATCGCGTCCTTGGCCTTGATCTGCTCGTCCGTGGTCGCAAAGCGGGCCCGGACCGAGGTGCCTTCGAGCTGCACGTAGTCTGCGTTCAGACCAGCCGTGCGCAAGGCCTTCTCGACTCGCGCATTCAGCGCGGCATCGACCTTGACCGTCACTCGGGCGCTGGACACCTGCACGGCAGGGGCCTCACCAAAGAGATTTGGCAGGGTGTAGACCAGACCCACCACCAGCGCCAGGGCCAGCAATGCGTACTTCCAGAGTGGGTATCGATTCATGAGCAGTTCATGGCGCCCGAAGCGCCATGCCAGAGAGACCGGTGCACCGCGGGAACGACCCGCGGCACGGTAGATTTACTTCAGTGAGCCCTTGGGCAGCACCTGCACCACCGCATGGCGTTGCACCTGCACTTCCACGTCCTTGGCGATCTCGACGTGAATCAAGCTTTCGCTGACCTTGGCCACACGGCCCAGCACGCCACCACCAATGACGATCTCGTCGCCCTTGGCCAGGGCGTCAATCATGGCCTTGTGCTCCTTCTGACGCTTCATCTGCGGGCGGATCATGATGAAGTACAAGACCACGAACATCAGCACCAGCGGCAGAAACTGGGCCAGCGATGCGAAGCCGCCGGCAGCGGCGCCGGCTTCTGCGGCATAGGCATTGGAAATGAGCACGAACGAATCCTTTTGAGTTTTGGCAAACAACGCCACAGCGGCGGATTGTAGGTGGGAGCGAGGGCCTGCCGTTCAAGCCCTGTTGCGAGCCGTTTTCGATTGAGCGGACCTGGTCGTGCCCAGTCGGCACCCGGGCAGACCAAAACAAAAAGCCCCTGCCGCATTTCTGCGCCAGGGGCTTGATGGACTGACTTGCTTTTTGTTCAGACGGCATCGCAGCAACTGCTGCGACCGTCCAGACTCAGTCGCTTGTTTGGTTGCGGGGGCAGGATTTGAACCTGCGACCTTTGGGTTATGAGCCCAACGAGCTACCAGACTGCTCCACCCCGCGACTGAAGCTAGCATTATGTCATGATTTTGGAATCAGAGTCCAGCTCTTTCCAAAGTTTTTTCAAAGTCCCTCGCGGACTGAAATCCGACCAGGCGCGCCGATGCGATTTCCTGACCATCTTTGCCGAAGAAGATCGTGCCGGGCGGGCCGAACAAGCCGAAGCGTTTGAGCAAGGCCTTGTCATCCGCTGAGTTGGCTGTCACGTCGGCCTTGAGCAGCAGCGCCCCGCGCAAGCGCGCCTGGACGGCAGGGTCGCTGAAGGTGAACCGCTCCATCTCCTTGCAGGACACACACCAGTCGGCATAGAAGTCCAGCATCACCGGCCGGCCCGAAGTGGCCAGGATCTGGTCCAGCTCGGCCACGCTCCGCACCTTCGTGAAACCGATCTCGCTCGCGCTGGCGGCAGCGGCCCGGCTGCTGGCGAAATGCGCAAGGGGTTGGAGCCCGTCTTTGCCGCCAGACGCTGCGCCGATCAACTGCATGATACCCAAAGCCAACGCAGCCAAGCCCACGGCGCGCTGCAGTCCGACGCGGGGTGCACCGGCATGGGGGTGCGCATCAAAGGGCCGCAGCATGAAACCGCCCACCAACAGCAGGAATCCCCAGGCAGCCATCGCGAGCGCTGGCGCCAGCACCGGCTGAACCACCCACAATGCCACGCCGAGCAGCAGCATGCCGAAAAAATGCTTGACCGCATGCATCCAGGCACCCGAGCGCGGCAGCCATTGCCCGGCAGAGGCACCCAGCAGCAGCAATGGCACGCTCATGCCCATGGCCAAAGCGAAGAGCGCCGCACCGGCTAGCACCACATCCCGGGTCTGGCTCAGAAACATCAGCGTCCCAGCCAAAGGCGCGGTGACGCAAGGGCTGACGATGAGCGCGGAGAGCCCGCCCATCAGGAACACGCCCAGAAACTTGCCGCCCGGCAGTTGCCGCGAGGCTCCGTCGAGGCGGTTGGAGAGCGCAGCGGGCAGGCGCAGCTCGTAGACATCGAACATCGAGAGCGAGAAGCCGGCGAGCATGAGCGCAAACAGCGACAGCACCCAGGGGTTCTGCAGTGCGGCGGCCAAGCCCTCGCCGGCCAGGCCGGCAGCCACGCCCAAAGCGGTGTACACCAGCGCCATCCCGAGGGAATAGCTCAGCGCCAGACCAAAACTGCGTGCTCGAGAGGCGCCGCCGCCGCCAGCGATGATGGACGACAGAATCGGCAGCATGGGCAGCACGCAGGGCGTGAAGGACAGCAGCAGCCCCATCAGCCAGAAGGCACCGAGCATGGCCCACCAGGAACCGCTGCGCAGCAGCGCCTCCGGACTCCGCTGCGCCGCCGCCGCGCCCGCGCCGGCATCCGGCGCCGCCACCGCGTCGCTGGCAATCGCCGGCGATGCGGCGGCCGCAAGGTTCAGACGACCCGACTGACCGGTGGGAGTGGCCGAAGCAGAGTCATTGCCTGAGGGTTCCATGGACTGGGCCGAACCGTCGCCACCGTAGCCACGCAGGGACACCTTCCAGGTGGCTGGCAGGGGTGGGTAGCAGAGACCGGCATCGGCGCAACCTTGGATCGAAGTGAGCAAGGTCAGCTGCGCCGCGCTGCGAGAGACGGGCACATCGACCTGCAGGCTGTTCCGGTAGGTCTCCACGTCCTTCTGGAAGGTCGCATCAAACTTGACCCTGCCCTTGGGCAGTTCAAAGGCGCCCAGCTCGGCATCGGCCGAGCTGAACTGCACTGACTCCCGATAGAGGTAGTAGCCCGGCGCGATCGAGACATGGACACGCAGGACCTTCTCGTCGGCCGCCTCCACGCTCAACTTGAATGCTTGCTCTGGCTCCAGAAAGTCTGCGGCCGTGGCCGGACCGCCCATGCCGAGAACCAGGGCCATGGCACCGGCCAGCCCGCACAGCATCGCCGCGAGGCGGCCCCAAATGGCTTCAATTTGCATGCTCATGCCTCTCGGAGGCAGGCGCCTCCATTCAGTTCCGTGCCAGCTCCCGACATCCGCAGGAAGGGCGAGAAAGCGTTCCCGAAATGCAAAAGGGCCAGCAATCGCTGACCCTTCATGTCCGGAGACCTTGGCGATTACTCAGCCGCGTCTTCCACAGCTTCAACAGCGGTGTCAGGACGGTCGACCAGTTCGACAAAAGCCATCGGCGCGTTGTCGCCAACGCGATAGCCCATCTTCAAGATGCGGGTGTAGCCGCCCGGACGGGTCTGGTAACGCGGGCCCAGCTCATTGAACAACTTGCTGACGATCTCGCGGTCGCGGGTGCGTGCGAATGCCAGGCGGCGATTGGCCACCGTGGGCACCTTGGCCAGGGTGATCAAGGGCTCGACCACACGGCGCAGTTCCTTGGCCTTGGGCAAGGTGGTCTTGATGGCTTCGTGACGAAGCAGCGAGACGCACATGTTGCGCAGCATGGCGGCGCGGTGTTCGCTGGTGCGATTGAGTTTGCGGAGACCGTTACGGTGACGCATGGTGCTTACCTTTCCTTTGAATATTGCCAGCAGCCGTGTCAGGTACTGCCGGGGGCACCGGGTGAAAAATCCACCCATTTTCAGATCGATCAGAACAGACTCTGACCGTCAAACAAATCACCACCCCAACCCAGCGGCGCCCGTGGATCCGGCTCTGCCGGTCCACCAGGCGCGCCCCCTTGAGGGGGCCGGCGCAGCCGGTAGGGGGTGGACTTTTTCAGCGCTTGTCGAGACCCTGCGGAGGCCAGTTCTCGAGACGAGCACCCAGGGTCAGACCGCGCGAAGCCAGCACTTCCTTGATCTCGTTGAGCGACTTGCGACCCAGATTCGGGGTCTTCAGCAGCTCGGTCTCGGTACGCTGGATCAGGTCGCCGATGTAATAGATGTTCTCGGCCTTCAGGCAGTTGGCCGAACGAACGGTCAACTCGAGCTCATCCACCGGACGCAACAGAATCGGATCGAACACGGCCGACGGCTTGCCGGCATCGACGCCCGCGGTACCGAACGGATCGGCACCATCGAGCTGCGCAAACACTGCCAGCTGTTCGACCAGGATCTTGGCCGAGGCACGGATCGCTTCCTCCGGCGACACAGCACCGTTGGTCTCGATTTCCATGACCAGCTTGTCAAGGTCCGTGCGCTGCTCAACCCGGGCGTTCTCGACCGAGTAGCTCACGCGGCGAACCGGCGAGAACGAAGCGTCCAGAACGATGCGACCGATCGACTTGGTCGGCTCATCGCCAAAGCGGCGCATGTTGCCCGGCACGTAGCCACGGCCCTTCTCGACCTTGATCTGCATGTCCAGCTTGCCGCCGTGCGCCAAGTGGGCAATCACATGCTCAGGATTGACGATCTCGACGTCATGCGGCGTCTGGATGTCAGCAGCGGTGACGGGACCTTCACCCTCTTTGCGCAGCACCAGCGTGACTTCGTCACGATTGTGCAGACGGAACACCACGCCCTTGAGGTTGAGCATGATGTGCACAACGTCTTCGGCCACTCCGTCCACCGTGGAGTACTCATGCAGAACACCGGCGAT
>CALRVU010000047.1:0-11243 GCA_943371685.1 Bordetella parapertussis
GTGGTGCCACCCACTGCCATGGCCGTCGCCCTGTCGCGGGGCTTCGTGGTGGCCTCACCCGGCGCGCGGGGCCGCAGCTCCAGGGCAACCGACGGCGCATGGACCGGCAAGGCACCGGCGGCCATCCTCGATCTGAAGGCCGCGGTGCGCTGGCTGCGCCACCAAGCCGGCCGCATGCCAGGCAACACCGAGCGGATCGTCTCCAACGGCACGAGCGCGGGCGGCGCCCTTTCGGCCTTGCTCGGTGCCAGCGGCAGCAGCCCGGACTACGCCGCCGACTTGCAGGCCATGGGCGCGGCCCCCGGTCGGGACGACATCTTTGCCGTCTCGGCCTATTGCCCGATCACCAACCTGGAACACGCGGACGCCGCCTACGAATGGCAGTTCCAGGGCCTGAGCGAGTACCGCAGCATCGCCATCTCGATGCTGGACTTCAAGGTACAGCGCCAGGAAACCGTGCGCCAGCTGAGTCCCGAGGAACAGGCCCTGTCGCTCGAACTGCGCGCCGACTTCGTCGCCTATGTGAACGACCTGGGCCTGCGCGCACCGGACGGCAGCCTCTTGCAGCTCCGCGCCGACGGCCGAGGCAGCTTGCAGGACCACATCAAGGCCTTGCTGATGGCCTCGGCCCAGCGGGCACTGGAAGGCGGACAGAAACTGAGCGACCGCCCTTGGCTGCAGGTCGAAGCCGGCCGGGTGCGCGACCTGGACTTTGCTGCCTACATGCGAGCAGCCGGCCGCATGAAGGGACTGCCAGCCTTTGACGGCTTGTCGCTGGAAACCGGCGAGAACCAGTTGTTCGGCGCGGCCGAGACCGACCTGCGGCACTTCACCGCCTTTTCGGCGCGGCACAGCCGCGTCAGCGGCGCAGCGCAGGCCGACGCGCAGGTGGTCCGGCGAATGAACGCCATGAATTACGCGGGCGACCAGCAGTCTCGTCCCGCCCTGCACTGGCGCATCCGCCATGGCTCGATGGACCGCGACACCTCCTTGGCCATCCCGGTGCTGCTGGCCGCCGCGCTGCGCGCCCGCGGGCTGCGCGTGGACCTGGCCCTGCCCTGGGACCGGCCCCACAGCGGCGACTACGATCTGGCCGAGCTGTTCACCTGGATCGAAGACCGCGTCGCCGGCGCGGCCTGAGGCTGCAGCCGCCCAAACGCCCAGCGCACAGACGCAGTCCGAGCGGGCGGTTGCAATGACGCAACCCGCCACTCTGCTCCGGAGCTGCCCGATGCACACCGAGATCCCCTCCTTCAGTTCGCTGTTTGCCCAGCTCGGCCTGCCGCACGAAGATGCCGACATCCGAGACTTCATTGCAGCCCACGCACCGCTGCCCGGTGAGGTGCGCCTGGAGGATGCGCCGTTCTGGACGCCCGCCCAAGCCCGCTTGCTGAAGGACAGCCTGGCCCAGGACGCGGCCTGGGCCGAGGTGGCCGATCAGCTGAGCCTGGCGTTGCGCGCGGCCGTGCCGACCTAACGCTTCTTGGGCTTGGACACGCTGGGCGCCAGCGCCGCCAGGCTGCTGGGCAGCGCCGGTGGATTGGGCGCATGCGCTTGCTTGGGCTTCTTCGCTTCCTTGTTGCCGTGCTGACCCTTGGACATGCTGTGGACTCCCGGATTGAACAAGGGCGCAGTGTGCGCTGGCTGGGCCGGCGCATACTGTGCGCTGGGCCACGCACCATGGGATCTCCCCACCCGCGCTGTCTTGCACGTTCGGGATGAGCGGCCCGCCCAATGCAGGAGCTGCAGTGACAACCACTCGGCACATCTGATGCGCACTGTCAGCAACGACTGGCTGCAACAGGCCCAGGCGATCGCGCAGATCGGCTCCTGGGAGCTCGATCCCAGGTCCGGATTCTTGAGATGGTCCGACGAGATGTTCCGCATCTATGGCCACCCTGCCAGCGGGCACCAAACACCGGAAGACTGCCTGGCCACGGTCCTGCCCGAGGACGCCGTCGCCACGCAAGCGGCCTATCTGTCAGCCATGGCGCAAAACAGGCCACTCGACCTGATCCACCGAGTTCAAATCCCTGGCGGCCCGCTCAAGCACGTCCGCGTGCTGGGTCGGTTCACCTATGGGGCCGACGGATCGCCGATCCGCGCCGTCGGGACGGCCCAGGACGTGACGGCGCTGGTCAGTGCCCAAGCCACGCTCCAGTCCAGTGAAGCCAAGCAGCGTGCCTTGCTGCGCAGCCTGGCTGAAGGCGTGGTGGTGCACGATCTGGACGGCCGCGTGGTCGAAGCCAACCCGGCCGCCTGCGAGATCCTTGGTCTGAGCCTGGACGAACTGCTCGGCGTCAAGTCGGTGGATCCGCGCTGGCACGCCGTGCACGAGGACGGCACGCCCTGGCCCGGCCTGGAGCACCCGGCGATGATGGCCCTTCGCAGCGGCCTGCCTCAGCGCGGCAAGGTCATGGGCATCAACACCCCGCAGGACGGGCTGCGCTGGATCGCCATCAACGCCTGTCCGATCCGCAGCGAAGGCAGCTTGGTGACCACCGGCGTCGTGGCCTCATTCGCCGACATCACCGAGCTCCATCAGGCCCGGGCCGACCTCAAGCGCATCAACGCCGAACAGGCCTCGGTGCTGAGCACCGATTTGATCGGTCTCCTCAGAGTGCGCAACCGGCGCTTCGTCTGGGTCAGCCAGGGCGCAGCGAGCATGCTGGGCTACGCGCCACAGGAGCTGATCGGTGCGCCCACCCGCCTGATCTATGCCAGTGACGACGACTTCAACCACGTCGGCGCCGTGGTCAAGACGCAAATGCAGCCGGGGCAGACGGTGCGGTTCCAGCTCGAGATGATCCGCAAGGATGGCACACGGCTGTGGGTCGACATGAGCGCCGAGTGGCTGTCGGTCGAATCCGGCGAGTCCCTGGGCGTGCTGGTCGACATCACCCCCTTGAAGCGCGCCGAGGCCGCCCGGATCCGTGTGGCCCAGCTGGACGCCGAGAACGCGCAACTGACGGAGAGCAATCGCATCAAGGATGAGTTCCTGGCGAACATGTCGCATGAGTTCCGCACGCCGCTGAACGCGGTGATCGGCTTCTCGCACCTGTTGCAGGACAGCCCGATGGCGGCAGCCTCGCCCAAGCACGCCGGCTACCTCCGGCAGATCGGCGAAAGCGGTGAACAGCTCCTGCTGCTGGTGCAGAGCATGCTCGACTTTGCCAGGGTGTCCGCCGGCGGCATGACGTTCTCACTGCAGGCGCTCAACACCGACGATGCCATCGCGGAAGTGGCCGACGCGCTGGCGCCCCGATGCGCGGAAGCCGGCGTCGTCCTGCGCGCATCGACCGACCCAGCGCTCAGCTCGGTGACCAACGACCCCCTGCGTCTGCATCAGATGTTGATGCACTTGCTGGGCAACGCGGTGAAGTTCTCCCGGCCGGGCGGGTTGGTCACGGCGCATGTCAGCCCGCTCGACGCGGCGCGCTGGTGCGTGGAAGTGACCGACCAGGGCATCGGCATCCATGCGGATGATCTTCAGCGCATCTTCATGCCGTTTCTGCAACTCAGCACGGGCACGACCCGCGCCTATGGCGGAGCCGGCATGGGCCTGACCCTGGCTCGCGAGATCGCACGTGCGCAGGGCGGCGAGATCGAGGTGCAGAGCCAACCCGGTCAGGGATCGACATTCAGGCTGATCCTGCCGTTGGTGGTCGGTGTCGGGCTGCCTGCCGCAGACGCGCTCTGGCCACAAATCTGACCCGGCGTCAGCTGATCACGGAAGAGACCGGCCGGCGCATGGACATCGGCATGGCCGGCCCGCGTCCGAATCGCACCACCAGATCCGGGCGCTCGCCCTGGCCCAGGCCCAGTGCTGCCGCAAACTGCGGCCGGATGGCGCCGACCTCGACCGGCTGATTGAGAAACGCATTGCGCAGACCGAGAGCGGTGGCTTGCAGCGCAAACCGCTCATAGCAGCGGCCGGTCTCAACCCAATGGGCGCGGTCGCTGACCTCGGACACGAAGATTGCGATGCCCGATGCATTGCGCACCTGCCGGGCATAGCGCTCGTTCTCGGACCCGGCCGAGAGGAACAGGCCCATCAGCGGGCTGGCGAGCCAGCGCGGCAGCACCGGCGAGCCGCTGGCGCCGGAGAACAGTCCGTCAGCCTCATGCTCGGCCTCGGCGGCGCTGAAGCGGATCCAGTGCTTCAACTCGGCCATGAAAGCCGGGTTGCCCATCTGAGCAGTGTTGGCCTCCACCACATAGGCCAGCACCCGCTCCATGGCAGCTGGCTCAGTCAACAGCATCACCCGAACGCCCTGACCGGTACCGGCCTGCTCCAGCAGCTTCAAGGCGTCATTGGCGACAGCTTGGCCGTCGTAGTCACCGCGGGTGCACTGGCGCTGGATGATGGCCTCGGACAGCGGCGTGACCACAGCGCGGGTGGGCTGCAGACTCACGACCAAGTCCCCGGCATCGGCGTCATGACGGACATCGGCCTGCAGGCCGACGGCCCGTGCCGCGTGACTCAAATTCTCCACGGCGCAACCCAATGACACATGCAGATGTTGGTCATCGGGATCCACCACCGGACAGCGCCTCGTCAAGTCCGGGCGGATGGTGATGGCTTGTTCCTGCAGTTCGAAGCGCCAGCACTGGGTGTTGTGGCTGGACGGTGCCAGTGTGGCCAGACGCACCAGTTCGCGCAGCAGCAAGGCCCGCTCGCCCGCCCCGCTCGAGAGCGGCCGTCGCAGCGCGCGGGCGGCAATCTGTTCGTCGGCCGTCGAGGTGCAGGCGATCAAGCCGGGCGACAGCACGCCGAGCGCAGCGGCGCCCAGGAGTCCCCGTCGACGCATGGCCCACGGTTCGCCGTCGGGCATGTCCTGTGGGCAGAAGTCGGGCATGTCGGGATCCTCCTGGCGCTCGGCGAAACCGTGATCCTGGCAGCCGCGTCCCAAGAGCGATGTACGGCGGCACACAAAGCGTTCCCAGCGTGGCAGGAAGCGGATATGCTGCGCGCGAACCCAACTGCGCAGGACGCGCCATGCGCCCAGCCCAATGCCCATGCACTATGTGGTCGACAGCCTGAACCGCGTGATCGATGTCGATGCCGAGTGGGAAGCCGCTGCGGCCGGCACCGAGGGTGGTGACACGGCCATGCGGGCGCAGGTGATCGGCCGGGCACTCGAAAGCTTCATGATCGGTGATGCCACGCGCATGTTCATGCGGTCGGCGCTCGACGCCGCTCGCCTGCTGGGCGAGACCCGCGTTCTGCCCTATCGCTGTGACAGCCCGGATGCACAGCGGCGCTTCGAGATGGTGATCAGCCCGCTAGGCGATGGCCATGTGCAGGTCGCACACCGGCTGGTGAGCCAGGAGCCACGCCAAGCCCGCAAGGTCCGCCGGCCTGCATTGTTGCCAGCGCCGCTGGCGGGCTGGCATTGCACCCAGTGCAATGCCGTGCGGCGCCCGGGCCACAAGGCCTGGCTGGAAGAAGAATTGACCGGGCCAGACCGCTTGGCCTTGATCCAGGACGTTTGCCCGACCTGTACCCAGCGCCTTTTTGAACCGGCCACCGGCGCCGGGGAGCAGAACCATGCTTGATCCCACGCCCGTCGATCAGGACGAAGGCGCCGCCAGCAAGCCGGAAGCAGCGGCAACGCCCTCGACGGCGCGTCCGTTCTTCGTCGGCATCGGTTCCTCAGCCGGGGGGCTGGAGGCCCTGACCACCCTGGTGCCCGGCCTGCCGTCTGGGTTGGGTCTGCGCTACGTGGTGGTGCAGCACATGTCGCCGACCCACCGCAGCATGATGGCCCAG
This sequence comes from Bordetella parapertussis, assembly GCA_943371685.1. Classification (GTDB taxonomy): domain Bacteria; phylum Pseudomonadota; class Gammaproteobacteria; order Burkholderiales; family Burkholderiaceae_C; genus Ideonella; species Ideonella parapertussis_A. Next base: position 5,774 of record CALRVU010000047.1, read on the forward strand.
TTGCTGGGCCGCACCACCCAGATGCCGGTGCTCGAGATCACCGACGGCTGCATGCCCATGGCCGATACGGTCTATGTGACGCCACCCAACAGCAATGTGATCCTGCACGAGGACGGCAGCCTGCGCCTGCTCGAGCCGCCCAACGAGACGGTGCCCAAGCCCTCGGTCAATCTCTTCTTTGAATCGATGGCCGAGTCGGTGGCGGACCGGGCGATCGGCGTGGTGCTCTCCGGCACCGGCAGCGACGGCGCCATCGGCTTGCATGCCATCAAGGCGGCCGGCGGCTTTTCGTTTGCGCAGGAGCCCGGCGGCGCCAAGTACGAGGGCATGGTGCGTTCGGCCATCGAGGCCGGCGGCGTGGACTGGGTCCTGCCGGCCGAAGCCATCGGCGCCGAGATCGCCCGCATCGTGCAGCGCCAGCAAACCACCGAGGGCCTGGGCACGCCGGTCATCGACGTGCCGCCGGCCACGCTGCAGGCGCTGCTGCACAACCTCTACGCCCAGACCCGGATCGACTTCACCGGCTACAAGGAGGCCACGTTGCTGCGCCGGATCGAGCGGCGCATGACCTCGACCGGCTGCCTGACCCTGGACCAGTACGTCGAGCACACCCGGCTGCAACCCACGGAGCTGCAGTCCCTGGCCCAGGACATGCTGATCTCGGTGACCTCGTTCTTTCGCGACCGGGTGGCGTTTGACCGGCTGCGCGAAGAGATCGTGCGCATGCTGGAGAGCAAACCCGCCGGCGAGGACATCCGTGTCTGGGTGGCCGGCTGCGCCAGCGGCGAAGAGGCCTACAGCATGGCCATCGTGCTGCACGACGCACTGCAAGGGCAAAAGACGCCACGCCGGGTGCAGATCTTCGCCTCGGACATCGACGAGGCCGCTTTGGGCCGGGCGCGCCGCGCGGTCTATCCGGCCAGCCTGCTGGGCGAACTGGACCCGACCACGCTGGAACGGCACTTTGTGCGCCATGCCGACGGCTACGAGGTGAGCAAGGCGCTGCGCAGCCTGGTCATGTTCGCGCGCCACAACCTGGTCCAGGATCCGCCCTTCGTGCGGGTCGACCTGGTGTCTTGCCGCAATGTGATGATTTACTTGCAGGCCCCCCTGCAAGATCGCTTGCTCAAGACCTTCTATTACGCACTCAACGCCCAGGGCCTGCTGTTTCTGGGGCGCTCGGAAGGCGTGCACAACAGCGAGTCGAACTTTGAGCTGGTGGACCGCAGCGCGCACCTGTTCCGCCGGGTCAAAGGCGTTCAGCGCATGCCCGCCATTCCTGCCGAGCGCGAGATCGCTGTCGGCCGGACCCGCGGCCCCGCCCCCACCGTGGACGACCTGGTGTTGCGTGCCACCGCCGTGCGTTTTGCGCCCGCCTCGGTGCTGGTGGACGCCGCCGGCGACGTGCGCCATCTCAAGGGGGATCTGCAAGGGCTGATGACACTGCCGGACGGACGGCCCGTGCTGCAACTGATGGCGCTGTTGCGCCGAGAGCTGCGTCCGGAGCTGGCTCGGCTGATTCGCACCGTCCGCGAGGCCCTGGCTCAGAGTGGTCACGGATCGCGTGTCACGACCGACGGGCACCTGCGCGCTCCGCTGTTGGCCATCGGACGGTGGCGCACCAACCGTGCCATCAGCCTGAGCAACGCCATTCGCCTGTCGGTGCAGCCGCTGAACGACGGCTCCGAGGCGCCGATGCTGTTGGTCTGCTTCGAGCGTCGACCACTGGCCGAACTTCCCACGCCGGCTGCAGCCGAGGGCGAAGAGTCCGGCACGAATGGCACGACCGCGCTGGAGGAAGAGCTGGCCACCACCCGCGAACACCTCTACACCGTGATCGAAGAGCTGGAGACTTCGAACGAGGAAGCCCATTCGCTCAATGAAGAGATTCAGACCGCCAATGAGGAGCTGCAATCCACCAACGAAGAGTTGGAAGCCTCGAACGAAGAACTGCAGGCCTCCAACGAGGAGCTGACCACCGTCAACGAGGAACTGCAGGTCAAGAGCCAGGAATGGCAGACCCTGAACAATGAGCTTGAAGGCATCTACTCAACCGTGGACTTCCCCCTTCTGGCTTTTGACGAGCGAGGCGTGCTGACGCGCACGAACAGTGCCGTGCCGCGTCAGTTCGGCATGGACAGCAGCTGGATCGGTCGCCACATCAGCGCGCTGCCCTGGCCGACGGGCATGCCATCGCTGCTCAGCGAGATTGAACAGGTTCAGGCCTGCGGGCGCAGCGCAACGCGCCAACTCACCGATGTGGGCAACCGCGATTGGGTGCTGCGCATCATGCCCAGGGTGCGCACCGACGGCGTCGCCGCCGGTGTGCTGGTCCTGATGGAAGACAACACTCAGCTGCGCCAGTCGCAATGGGCAGCCGCTCGAAGTGACGCGCAGTTGCGCCAGCTCGTCGAACGCTCGGCCCAGTTGGTCTGCATCTGCGATCCAGCGGGCCGGCTCCAAATGGCCAACCCCGAGTTCGAGCGCTGCCATTTGCTGCCACCGGGCAGCGCCGCCGGGAAGATCTTGTTGGAGCTTTTGCCCGCGCCAGCCGGCACCTCCTTCCGCGAGGCGCAGCTCGAAGCCATGCGCAGGCTGGCCCCAGTTGAACGAGAGGAGACTCTGCTGGTCCATGGCGGCCCCCGGATCTTGCTGGCCTCCTACTATCCCTTGTTCGACACAGACGGGGGCGTGTCGGGCGTTTGCTACCAAGCACTGGACATCACCCACCGCAAGCACACCGAAGCCGCCCTGCTCTCAGCCACCAGCGCCCAGCTGGCGGCCGAGGGCATGGCCCGCACCAAGAGCAGCTTCCTGGCCAACATGAGCCACGAGATCCGCACCCCGATGAATGCGGTGCTGGGGCTCTCGCGCATGGTGCTGCAGGGTGAGCTGCCCGCCGATGCCCGCCAGCAACTGTCCAAGGTGCATGAAGCCGCCCAGGCCCTGACCCGCATCCTCGATGACGTGCTGGACTTCTCGAAGATCGAAGCCGGCGCGCTGCGCTTCGAGGAACGGGCGTTTGCACTCGACCAGGTGCTGTCCGGCGTGCGCAGCCTGTTCTCGGCCAATGCCCAGGAGAAGAACCTGCTGCTCACGGTCGAGGAGCCGCTGGGCGTGCCCGACTTGCTGGTCGGCGACCCGTTCCGGCTTTCGCAGGTGCTCAACAACCTGGTCAGCAATGCGCTCAAGTTCACCACCCAGGGACAGATCCGCATCAGCGTGATGCCGTTCCAGGCCAGCGGCGCAGACGCCGCGCCGCCAGGCTGGTGCCAGCTGCGCTTCAGCGTGCGCGACACCGGCGCCGGCCTGGCGCCCGGCGTGCGCGAGACGCTGTTCCAGGCCTTCACGCAGGGCGATGCCTCGGTCACCCGGCGCTTTGGCGGCACGGGTCTGGGGCTGGCCATCTGCCAGCGCCTGGTCGAGATGATGCAAGGGCGCATCGGCGTCAACAGCGCGCCTGGACAGGGCAGCGAGTTCTGGTTCACCGTCAAGCTGCAGCGGGGCAACGCCGAGCTGGCCACCGAGCCGGCCAAGACGCCGACGCCAGCCCCGGCCTTGGCCGAAGGCGCTGCCCCGACGGCCGCCCTGCACCCCGCCCCATCCACCGATGCGCCCCAGCCCGTCGGCCTGCGCTTGTTGCTGGCCGATGACAACGAGTTGAACCAGATCGTCAGCCGTGCCGTGCTGGAGCGCATGGGCCACGAGGTGACGGTGGTGGCCGACGGCGCCGAAGCCGTGGCCACCCTCGAGGCGGCACCGGCAGGTCATTTTTCGGCTGTGCTGATGGACCTGCACATGCCGGTGATGGACGGCCTGGAGGCCACCCGGCGCATCCGCATCCTGCCCCAGGGCGCCGATCTGCCCATCCTGGCACTGACGGCCGCCGCCTTCCCCGAGGACCGCGTGAACTGCCTGGCCGCTGGCATGGATGATCACATCACCAAGCCGTTGGAGCCCGAATTGCTGAGCGCGGCCCTGCGCAACCTGACGCAAGGCCACGCTGACAAGACCGCCGTGGCCGAGCCGACACCGGCGCCCTCATCGCCAGCCCGCCCGAACGGCCAAATGCTGAAGTGGCCGGCCTTGCCCAGTTTTGACCTGCAGCCCCTGTTCGACCGCCTGCACCACAACGAGCCGTTGATGTGGAGCCTGCTGGAAACCTTTGCCGCCCAAGAAGCCGACACCGGGCAGACGCTGACCGAACTTCTGCAGGGTCAGCAGACGGCCAATGCCCGCTTGCGCACCCACACCTTGATGGGCGCCGCAGCGGCCGTCGGGGCCACTCGCGTGGCCCAGGCCAGTGCGGCGCTCAACAAGGCCCTGCGCACCCATGACAAGTCCACGCCAGCCCGTTTGCACACCCTGAACGACGCACTGGCCGACAGCCTGGCTGAACTGAAGGCCGCATTCGCGGCGCGTTGACCACGCGCGGACACCGGCCTCAGCGCACGGCGCGCAACACCGCCGTGATCAGTTCCTGGCGGATCCGGCTCCAGCCGGGGTCGCCATACTGGCCGGCCGTGACCACCACAGCCAGCTTGAGCTCGGGCACGACAAATAGGAACTGTCCGCCATTGCCGCTGGCCTCAAAAGCCTGGACGGTTCGGCTGCCGAGGGTCATGCGGTGCCGATGCCAGCCGAGGCCGTCGTCCGAGCCGCCCGGCCGGTCGATGCGGTGCGCGGTCGATTCGCGGATCCAGGCCGGGCTGACGAGCTGCTTGCCCTGCCACCGGCCACCGTCCAGATAAAGCTGGCCGAACTTCAGGAAGTCGCGCGGCAACAAGTGCATGCCGCCACCCGCATAGGCCTCGCCGGTGGGCATCAGATTGATGCCGTAGCGGGAGAACTGCAGCGGCCGGGCCAGGTATTGATCGAACAACCGTGGCAGCCACAGTCCGGTGGCCGAGCCCAGCATCTGGCCGACCATGTTGATCCCCGCCGAGCAATAGACATAGGCCTGGCCGGGCTCGCGCAGCTTGGGCAAGGCCTTGAAGTAGGCATACCAGTCGGGCTGCGCGGACTGGGCCTGCATGGTGTCCTCATTGCCGGGCGAGTCCCCATCGTCATCGTCACAGGCCAGACCCGAGCTGTGCGAGAGCAGGTGGCCGAGGGTGATGGGCGCCCCGGGCAGCGTGCTGCGGCTGCTGAGACTGGCGCCGTGCTGGATGGCGGCACCGACCATGATCGAGGTCATCGTCTTGGAGGCCGAGCGCAGGTCATGTGGCACGTCCGGAGCCTGGCCACGAAAGTACTCTTCCAGCACCAGCCGCCCGCCGTGAGCCACCAGCAGCGAATCCACCCGCAATGCCGACGGGCTCACCGGGTCGGCTTGGGCGAGATCGCGCACGATGGCCTGCAGCGCGCCGGGGTCCATCGTGGCCTGGGCCGCCCCGCCTACCGCCCAGCCCACCGCCCAACCATCACCCAGATCGAGCGGTGCCCGATAGCGGTAGGGCGGCAGGGCGGG
>CALRVU010000048.1:0-11116 GCA_943371685.1 Bordetella parapertussis
GGCTTGGGCTGGGCAGCAGACGGGGTGATCGATTCGGCCATGAGAAAACGTGCTCCGGAGCCGGCCCGTGCCGGCGACGCGCAAGCATGCCATGGGCGCAGCGCGGCGCAAGCCCCCGGTGACTCGACAGGCCACAATCGTTGGAACCAAACGCCAGTCGAAGGCTCCGACCTCTCAGTCCGGGCCCTCTGGCCCGCACCGACGCCCACCGACCAAGGATGAACCCGTGAACCGCAGACACTTCACACTGAAGACCGCCGCCACCCTGTGTGCAGGCGCCCTGGCCGCCTGCACCGATCAGCCGGCCGTGGCCGCCGCGCCGTCAGCCACCCGCGTTTCTGCCCAGCAAGCCTATGAGATGGCCGCCAAGGGCCATGGCTTCGTCACCGGGCCGGTGATGGCGGCAAACACGGTCTATGTGTTCTTTGACACCACCTGCCCGCACTGCGCGCACCTCTGGGAGTCGGCCAAGCCACTGCAGGGCCAGCTCAAGATCGTCTGGATGCCGCTGGCTTATCTCCGGCCGCAGTCGCTGACCCAGGGTGCGACCATCCTGTCGGCGGCCGACCCCGCCGCCGCCATGGCCGAGAACGAAACCCGCCTGCTGGCCCGCCAGGGCGGCATCACCGCCAGCACCAGCCTGAGCGACGAGGTGCTGGGCAAGGTCAAGTCCAACACGGCCCTGTTCGAGCAACTGGGCGTGGACAGCGTGCCGCTGATCGTCTGGCGCAACCGCAAGACCGGTGAGTTCGGCAGCCAGACCGGCGCGGCCGACACCGCCACGCTGCAGCGCATGGTCGGGCTCTGAGGTCGCTGAAGATCCCGCCGCCCAGCGCTATTGAGCGCTGGCGATGACGCCACCGCCGAGGCAGACCTCGCCGTCGTAGAGCACAGCGGACTGGCCCGGCGTGACCGCCCATTGCGGCTGGGCGAACTCGAGTTGCAAGTCAGCACCGGCGCCCGCGGCCAGGGTGCAGGCCGCATCGGCCTGCCGGTAGCGAGCCTTGGCGGCCATCGCCCCGGCAGCCGGGGGCTCGCCTGCGACCCAGCTGGTGTCATCAGCCCGCAGGCTGCGATAGAGCAGCCAGGGGTGGTCATGGCCCTGCACCACATAGAGCGTGTTGCGCGCCATGTCCTTGCGCGCCACGTACCAGGGTGAATGGTCGCCGCTGCCGCGCGGCGCCTTGCGATCCTTGACGCCGCCGATGCCCAGGCCCTGGCGCTGGCCCAGGGTGTAGAAGCTCAAGCCCACATGCTCGCCCAGCTGACGGCCCCGGTCATCGAGGATGGGGCCCGGTGCGTGGCTGAGGTAGCGGTTGAGGAACTCGCGGAACGGCCGCTCGCCGATGAAGCAGATCCCGGTGGAGTCCTTCTTCCTGGCGTTCGGCAGGCCGATCTCTTCGGCCAGGCGACGGACCTCGGTCTTGGGCAGCTCGCCCACCGGGAACCAGGTCTTGGCCAGCTGCGCCTGGTTCAGGCGGTGCAGAAAGTAGCTTTGGTCCTTCAGCGGGTCCAGGCCCTTGAGCAACTGGAAGCTGGCCGCGCCAGCCGCAGAGGGTGCAGGGAGCTCGCGCACTCTGGCGTAATGACCGGTCGCGATCTTTTCGGCACCCAAGCGCATGGCATGGTCCAGAAAGGCCTTGAACTTGATCTCGGCGTTGCAGAGCACATCGGGATTGGGCGTGCGGCCGGCCTCGTACTCGCGCAGGAACTCGGCAAACACGCGGTCCTTGTAGTCAGCGGCAAAGTTGACGTGCTCGATCTCGATGCCCAGCACATCGGCCACGGCGGCCGCATCCACGAAGTCGATGTTCGACGAGCAGTATTCGCTGTCGTCATCGTCTTCCCAGTTCTTCATGAAGATGCCCACGACCTCGTGGCCCTGCTGCTTGAGCAACCAGGCCGAGACCGCGGAATCGACGCCGCCGGACAAGCCGACGACCACACGTTGTGGAGTCATATCCCGGATTGTAAAAAATGCGCAGGCCGTTGCCTATTTGCCGAGCAGGTCCTGCAGGTCGGCGACGCTGTCATGAGTGTTCAGCAAGGCGAGTGGAAAGCGCCGGCCGGCGTGGTGTTCTTCGATGCACTGCAGCACCAGCGGACTGCGGTGGCGGGCCTGGCTGGCACGCACCTCGTCCAGCGTCAACCAGACGGTTCGGACCACCGGTTCGTCCAGCGTCTGGCCGGCGATCGGCTCGCCCACCGTGCCGCAGAAGGCGAAGCGCAGATAGGTGATGTCTTCGCCAGTGCGCACATGGGCCAGGCGAGCCAGGTAGATACCCACCAGCGCCTCTGGCGTGAAGGGGTGCGCGGTCTCCTCCAGCGTCTCGCGCGCGGCCGCTGCCATCAGCGATTCGCCCGGGTCGAGGTGACCGGCTGGATTGTTCAGCCGCAGGCCCTCGGACGTCATTTCCTCGACCAGCAGATACCGTCCGCCGCGCTCGATGATCGCAGCCACGGTGACGCTTGGTTTCCAGCGCAATTCAGCCATGCCGGGATGGTAGCGGCACGGCAGGATCGACCCGGCCGTCAGCGTCTCGCGACAGTGACGAATTTCCTGCTCAGCACGGTCGTGCTTCTCCTGTAAGCTGAATGTCAGACCCGAGAGCCGCGCGCACTGACGCTGCAGGCCACGAATTCAAGTGCGTTGGAGAGGAGAGTTACATGCTGATAGGCGTTCCGCTCGAAACGGCGGCGGGGGAGACCCGCGTTGCCGTGACACCCGAGACGGCGAAGAAATACGTGGCCCAAGGCCACACGGTGGTGGTGCAGTCGGGGGCCGGGGTGGCCGCCAGCGTCACCGATGCGGCGTATGAGGCCGTCGGCGCGAAGATCGGCGACCGCTCAGCCGCTCTGGGCGCCGAGTTGGTGCTCAAGGTGCAGCGGCCCTCAGCCGACGAACTGGCGCTGATGAAGCCCGGTGCGGCCCTGGTGGGCATGCTCAATCCCTTTGACAAGCCCGGCCTGGCCCAGCTGGCCGCCGCCGGCCTGACCAGCTTTGCGCTGGAGGCCGCGCCGCGCACCACCCGGGCGCAGAGCATGGACGTGCTTTCTTCCCAGGCCAACATCGCCGGCTACAAGGCGGTGATGATGGCCGCTGACAAGTACCAGCGCTTCTTCCCCATGCTGATGACAGCGGCCGGCACGGTCAAGGCCGCGCGGGTGGTGATCCTGGGCGTGGGCGTGGCCGGCTTGCAGGCCATTGCCACGGCCAAGCGCCTGGGCGCGGTGATCGAGGCGTCAGACGTGCGCCCTTCGGTCAAGGAGCAGGTCGAGTCGCTGGGCGCCAAGTTCATCGACGTGGCCTTCGAGACGGCTGAGGAGAAGGAAGCCGCCGAAGGCGTGGGCGGCTATGCCCGGCCGATGCCGGCGAGCTGGCTGGAGCGCCAGAAGGTGGAAGTGGCCAAGCGCGTGGCCGCCGCCGATGTGGTGATCTCCACCGCCCTGATCCCGGGCCGCGCCGCACCGGTGCTGGTGACCGAGGACATGGTCAAGGCCATGAAACCGGGCTCGGTGATCATCGACATCGCCGCCGGGCGCGGTGCCAACGGCCACGACGGCAACTGCCCGCTGACCGAAGCCGGCAAGACCGTCATCAAGCACGGCGTGACCCTCGTCGGCGAGACCAATCTGCCGGCCCTGGTGGCGGCCGATGCCTCGGCCCTGTATGCCCGCAACGTGCTGGACTTCCTGAAGCTGGTGATTGCCAAGGACGGCAGCTTCCAGGTGCCGATGGACGATGACATTGTGGCGGCCTGCCTGATGACCCAGGCTGGCGACGTGAAGAAGGCTTGAAGACCATGGACCTCATTTCCCCCACCATCACCAACCTGATCATCTTCGTGCTGGCCATCTATGTCGGCTACCACGTGGTCTGGACCGTGACCCCGGCCCTGCACACTCCGCTGATGGCCGTGACCAATGCGGTGTCGGCCATCGTCATCGTCGGCGCCATGCTGGCGGCTGCCCTGACCGAGACCGGCCCGGGCAAGTTCTTCGGCGTGGCCGCCGTGGCCCTGGCCGCGGTCAATGTCTTCGGTGGCTTCCTCGTCACCCGACGCATGCTCGAGATGTTCAAGAAGAAGGACAAGAAGCCTGCCGCAGGCAAGGGAGCGTCGGCATGAGCATGAACCTTGTGACCTTGCTGTACCTCGTTGCGAGTGTCTGCTTCATCCAGGCTCTGAAGGGCCTGAGCCATCCGACCACCTCGATTCGCGGCAATCTGTTCGGCATGGTCGGCATGACGATTGCCGTGCTGACCACCGCCGGGCTGATCCAGCGCCAGGCCAGCACGCTGGGCCTGCCCCTGGGCGAGGGCCTGGCCTGGGTGCTGGGCGCGCTGGTGATTGGTGGCGCCGCCGGCGCCATCATGGCCAAGCGGGTGGAGATGACCAAGATGCCTGAGCTGGTGGCCTTCATGCACAGCATGATCGGCCTGGCCGCGGTGTGCATTGCGGTGGCCGCCGTGGTCGAGCCCTGGGCCTTTGCCATCAGCGCCAAGGGCGGGCCAATCCCGGGCGGCAACCGGATCGAGCTGGCGCTGGGCGCCTTCATCGGTGCGGTGACCTTCTCGGGCTCGGTGATCGCCTTCGGCAAGCTCTCGGGCAAGTACAAGTTCCGCCTGTTCCAGGGCGCGCCGGTCAACTTCCCCGGCCAGCACAAGCTCAATGCCGTGCTGGGTCTGGCCAGCCTGGCGCTGTTGATCAGCTTCTGGAACGGCCAGAGCACGCTGGACTTTGCGCTGATCTGCGTCCTGGGCTTCGTGATGGGCGTGCTGATCATCATCCCGATCGGCGGGGCCGACATGCCGGTGGTGGTGTCCATGCTCAACAGCTACTCGGGCTGGGCGGCCGCGGGCATCGGCTTCAGCCTGAACAACAGCATGCTGATCATTGCCGGCTCGCTGGTGGGCAGCTCGGGCGCGATCCTGAGCTACATCATGTGCAAGGCCATGAATCGCTCGTTCTTCAACGTGATCCTGGGCGGCTTTGGCGGTGACGCGGCAGCCGCCGGCGGCGCCAAGGCCGAGGCCCGGCCGGTCAAGAGCGGCAGCGCCGATGATGCGGCCTTCATCCTGGGCAATGCCGAGACGGTGGTGATCGTGCCGGGCTACGGCCTGGCGGTGGCGCGCGCCCAGCATGCGGTCAAGGAACTGGCCGAGAAGCTCACCCACAAGGGCATCACGGTCAAGTACGCCATCCACCCGGTGGCCGGCCGCATGCCCGGCCACATGAACGTGCTGCTGGCCGAGGCCGAGGTGCCCTACGACCAGGTCTTCGAGATGGAGGACATCAACGGCGAGTTCGGCCAGGTGGATGTGGCCATCATCCTGGGCGCCAATGACGTGGTCAACCCGGCCGCGCTGACCAAGGGCAGCCCGATCTACGGCATGCCCATCCTCGAGGCCTACAAGGCCAAGACCATCATCGTCAACAAGCGATCGATGGCCGCAGGCTACGCCGGCCTGGACAACGAGCTGTTCTACATGGACAAGACCATGATGGTCTTCGGCGACGCCAAGAAGGTCGTCGAGGACATGGTCAAGGCCATCGAATGAGGCTGAGGTGTCGAGGAGAAGCCGGGCCATGCCCGGCTTTTCTGTGCCTGCGCCCTGAAGTCGGGGGTATTCCCCGCGCGCGGCTATCGAATTCACTGATGTTGCAGTGCACCCAAACCGCGAGAATCAAAGAATTACATGGAGTTCCGAATGGAAAGAGTCTGGCTCAAGCAGTACCCCGCCGGCATCCCGTCCGACGTCAAGACCGACGTCTACCCGTCACTGGTGGCCTTGCTCGATGAGAGCTTCCAGAAGTTCGCTGCCCTGCCTGCCTATAAGTTCATGGGCAAGAGCTTCAGCTTCGAACAGGTCAACGAGTTGTCACGTGCTTTCGCGGCCTATCTGCAGTCCAGCGGATTGCAGCGCGGCGACCGCGTGGCGGTGATGATGCCCAACGTGCCGCAATACCCAGTGGCCGTGGCGGCCATCCTGCGCGCCGGGCTGGTGGTGGTCAACGTGAACCCGCTCTACACCCCGCGCGAACTGGAGCACCAGCTCAAGGATTCGGGCGCCAAGGCCATCATCATCCTCGAGAACTTTGCGCACACGCTGCAGCAGGTCCAGGATGCCGTGCCGACCAAGCAGGTGATCGTGGCCGCGATGGGCGACATGCTGGGCTGGCTCAAGGGCACCGTGGTCAACCACGTGGTGCGCTCAGTCAAGAAGATGGTGCCGGCCTTTGAGCTGAACAACATGGTGCGCTTCAATGCCGCCGTGGCGGCCGGGCGCGGCAAGACCTACACGCCGGCACAAGTCGGCCCGGACGACATCGCCGTGCTGCAGTACACCGGCGGCACCACCGGCGTGAGCAAGGGCGCCGTGCTGCTGCACCGCAATCTGGTGGCCAATGTGCTGCAGTCCGAGGCCTGGTACCAGCCGGCCCTGGGCAAGATCCCGGCCGGCGAGCAGATCGTCACCATCTGCGCCCTGCCGATTTATCACATCTTCGGCTTCAACACGAACATGATGCTGGGCCTGCGCATGGGCGGCTGCGGCATCCTGATCGCCAATCCGCGCGACCTGCCCAGCATGCTCAAGGAGCTGTCGAGTGAGCGCTTCCACAGCTTCCCGGCGGTCAACACCCTGTTCAATGCCCTGGCCAACCACCCCGACTTCAACAAGGTGGACTGGAGCCACCTGAAGATTTCGGTGGGCGGCGGCATGGCCGTGCAGCAAGCCACGGCACGCCTGTGGCTCGAGAAGACCGGTTGCCCGATCTGCGAGGGCTACGGCCTGTCCGAAACCTCGCCGGTTGCCTCATGCAACCCGGTCAATGCCACGGCCTACACGGGCACGATCGGCCTGCCAGTGCCCAACACCGAGTTGATCCTGCTCGACGACGAAGGCGGACAAGTGGCCCCCGGTACGGCGGGCGAGATCGCGATCCGAGGCCCGCAGGTGATGGCCGGCTACTGGCAGCGGCCCGACGAAACCGCCAAGGTCATGACCGCTGACGGCTTCTTCCGCACCGGTGATGTGGGCATGGTGGATGAGCGCGGCTATTTCCGCATCGTCGACCGCAAGAAGGACATGATCCTGGTCTCGGGCTTCAACGTCTATCCAAACGAGATCGAAGACGTGATCACCCAGATGCCCGGCGTGCTGGAGTGCGCCGCGGTGGGTGTGGTGGACGAGCGCGCCGGCGAAGCGGTGAAGGTGGTGATCGTCAAGAAGGACCCCGCCCTGACCGAAGCTGATGTGCGACAGTGGTGTGAAGCCAACCTGACCGGCTACAAGCGGCCCAAGGTGGTTGAATTCCGGCTCGATCTGCCGAAGACGCCAGTCGGCAAGGTGCTGCGCCGCGAGTTGCGCGACAAGCCCGCCGCACCGGCGCCACGTTGAAACCTCACAGTGAGCGCAGGCCCTGAGCCCTGCGATGCCGGACCATGCCGCTACGCTTTCGCAAGACGCCCGCAGGTCATACCGAGATCCAGGCCAAGGCCGTCAACCTGTCGCGGGCTGCCCGCAACCTGTTGTTGCTGATCAATGAGAGCCAGGCCGGCTCCCAATGGCTGGCCCAGATCCGCGGGGTGACCGAGGCGGATCTGGCTCAGCTTGTGAGCGAAGGCCTGATCGAGTCCACTTCGGTCAGCGGCGGCATGGAAACCGCGCCAGTCTCCGGCGGGAGCCGGAGCCGCGCCGCCAGCACGGTGGTGGCTGAGACTGCTGCCACGCCGCCCTCGGCCGAGGCCGTCAGCACCGATGACGGCTCCGATCAGCTGTGGGGGCAGACCTTGGGGCTGGTGCGCGAGTCCAGCTACGCCGCCCTCTACGACGTGCTGACCTCGCAAGGCAAGGCACAGCTGGGCTTGCTCAAGGGCTACCGCTTCACCCTGGATGTGGAGAAGTGCGACGGACCGGCCGAGCTGCAGGCCTTTGCCCAGAAGTACCTCGAGCAACTGCGCGAAGACCACGGCATGTCGGCGGTGCGGCGCTTTTACGAGGCCCTGCGCAAACGGTGAGCCCGGCCTGCGGCACACTGGCGGCATGCCTGCCCGCCTTTTTGTCGACCTGCCGCTGACTGCCGGCGCTGAACTGACCCTGCCACCCGAGCCCTCGCGCCACATCCAGGTGTTGCGCATGCAGCCCGGCGACGCCCTGACCGTGTTCAACGGCAGCGGTGGCGAGTGGTCGGCCGAAGTCACCCGCATGGGCCGCCACGATGTGGACCTGCGCGTTCTGCAACATCAGGCCACCGCGCGCGAGCTGGCCTGCCCGGTCAGCCTGGCCGTGGGCATGCCGGCCAATGAACGGATGGATGCGCTGATCGAAAAGGCGACTGAGCTGGGCGCCGTGGCGGTGCAGCCGCTGCAGTGCGCGCGCTCGGTGCTCAAGCTCACCGGCGATCGGGCCGACAAGCGCCGCGCCCATTGGCAAGGCGTGGCCGTGGCGGCGGCCGAGCAATCGGGTCGCACCGTGGTGCCGCCGGTGGCTGCCGTCGACAACCTGGAGCGCTGGCTGAAGGGCCTGCCGGCTGCCACCAATGAACACCGGCGCTTTGTGCTGAGCTTTGCGATGGACGCCGTGGGCGCTGAGCAGCTGCTGGCGAGCCGCACACCGGTTTGCCTGCTCAGCGGACCCGAAGGCGGCCTGGACGAACGCGAAGAGGCACTGGCCAGAAGCCATGGTTTTGTGCCACTGAGCCTGGGGCCGCGCGTGCTGCGGGCCGATACCGCACCGCTGTGCGCGCTCTCGCTGCTGAGCCTGGCCCGCTGACGCCAGGCCGAAGCATCCGGATGTCATCCGCGTCGGCGACACTCGCCTCTGACGTGAAATTTTCAAGGAGCGATGATGGGACTGCTGGACTCGATGGTGGGCATGCTGGGCCAGGCCCAGGGCGGCAATCAGGCTGATCTGATGGGCCTGATCGGCGGGCTGCTGGACAGCAACGCACCGGGCGGCGGCCTGGCAGGACTGGTCAGCCAGTTTCAGCAAGGCGGCCTGGGTGAGGTGGTGGCCTCGTGGATCTCGACCGGGCAGAACCTGCCGGTCAGCGCCGAGCAGCTGCAATCGGTGCTGGGCGGCCACAGCGGCCTGAACCAGTTGCTGGCGCAGACCGGCATGGGGCAGGGCGAGCTGATGGGTCAACTGGCCAAGTTTCTGCCCCTGGTGGTGGACCAGATGACGCCGAATGGCCAACTGCCTGCCAGCGGCAGCACGCCCGATCTGGGCAGCCTGCTGGGCGGATTGCTCGGCCGCTGAGCTACAGCCGCCGAGGCCGGGCCGATCAAACGGCTCCGTCGGCCTCTGGCGTGTCGCGGCGGTTGGAGCCGGCCACCAGGTCGAAGCGGAACATCCGGCATTCGATCGGGCCGTTCCACATCGGCACGCGGCGGCTTTCCTTCAGGCGCATCAAGCTGGGCAGCTTGGGCTCGGGCGTCAGCACATGGGCGGTCCAGCCCGAGTAGTTCTTCTTCCAGTGCGCGGCCAGCCGGCTGTAGAACTCGCCGGCATCAGCTGCGCCTTCAAACTTTTCCCCACCCACGGACTCAGCATCGACATGACGCTCGCGCTGGATTCGCCCCTGGCCTTGGCCCTTGGGCTCGATCCGCTCGCCGTAGGGCGGATTCATCATCAGGGTGCCGGTGGGCGCCGGCGCCAGGCGCTGCAGGGCGTCCGCAGTCTTGAACTCGATGGCTTGCAGCACGCCGGCCCGCTCGGCATTGCGGGTGGCAAAGTCGGTCATGCGGAAGGACACATCGCCAGCCCAGATCGGCACCTCGGCCGGGCGGATGCGGTCTTGCGCTTCTTCACGCAACTGGCGCCAGGCAGACTGCTGGTCGCGGAAGGGCAGCAGGCGCTCGAACGCAAAGCGCCGGCCCAGGCCGGGCGCGATCTGGCAGGCCATCTGCGCGGCTTCGATCGGGATGGTGCCGGCACCGCAGCAGGGGTCGAGCAAGCCGCCGTCCTCCGGGCGGCCCTGCCAGCCGGCCGCGGCCAGCATGGCGGCAGCCAATGTCTCTTTCAACGGCGCTTCGCCCTTGACCTCGCGCCAGCCGCGCTTGAACAGCGCCTCGCCAGACAGGTCAACGCTGAGCGAGGCATGACCAGGCCCCACGTGCAGGGTGAGCGCCAGATCGGGAAAGCGGGTGTCCACGCTGGGCCGCTCGCCGGTCTCGTGGCGCATCACATCGCAGACGGCGTCTTTGATGCGCAAGGCAGCAAAGTTCAAGCTCTGCAAGGGTGAGCGCCAGGCCGAGGCATCGACGCGCAGCGTCTGACGCGGCGTGATCCAGTCGCTCCAGCGCACCCGGCAGGCCATGTCGTAGAGATCGTGCTCGCTGGCATAGGGCCCCTCGGCCACCTGCCACAGCACGCGCTGGGCCAGGCGACTGCCCAGGTTCAGGCGCATCGCATCATGCAGGCCGCCATCCACATACACACCGCCCCGGCCGGCCTCGACGACCGTGCCTGGGTCGAGCAAGCGCAGACATTCCTCCACCAGCCAGGGTTCGGTGCCAGCCGCGCAGGGCAGGAACAAGGTGCCGTGCGTCACGGTCGACGGCGGAATGCTGGAACGCGGCACGCGCCGGGGTGCCGGCGCGTCAGGGTTGGAAGTGTTCATAGCGCCTTGCGCAGATTGGCCGGCGGGATCTTCAGCGATTCGCGGTACTTGGCCACGGTGCGCCGCGCCACCTGGATGCCTTGTTCTTCCAGCATGTCGGCAATCTGGCTGTCTGACAAGGGCTTGGCGGTGCTTTCAGCGGCCACGAACTGCTTGATCAGGGCCCGCACGGCCGTGCTGGAGGCATTGCCGCCGGCGTCGGTATTGAGGGAGGAGCCGAAGAAGTACTTCAGCTCGAAGGTGCCGGTCGGCGTGGACATGTACTTGGCCGTGGTCACCCGCGAGATGGTCGACTCGTGCAGGCCCAGTTCGTCGGCGATCTCCCGCAGCACCAGCGGCTTCATGGCGATCTCGCCATGGCTGAAGAAGTTCTTCTGCCGCTCGACGATGGCCTGGCTGACGCGCAGGATGGTGTCAAAGCGCTGCTGGATGTTGCGGATGAACCAGCGCGCCTCTTGCAGGCGGGCCGACAGGCTGCCGCCGCCGCGCTG
>CALRVU010000049.1:0-11081 GCA_943371685.1 Bordetella parapertussis
AGGGCCAGCAGATTGGTCTGGTCAGCGATGCGGACCACGGCCTTGACGATGTCGCCGATGTTGGCGGCCTGGCGCTCCAGTTCGGCCACCATCTGGACCGATTCAGTCTGGCGGCGTGCTGCCACCGTCACGTTGCCGACGGTGGTGCGCACTTCGCCATTGATCTTGCCGGCCAGATTCTGCATGCCTTCCGCCTTGCTCCGGGCCACGGTGGCGGCATTGAGCTGGCGCACGATCGCGGCGGCCACCTGGTTGACGGCCGCCAGGGATTCCTGTGCGGCGCCAGCGGCTTCCTCGGCGCCGGTCGCGATCTGGTCCGATGCGCGCTTGAGTTCTTCGGCTGCGGCGGCGGCCTCATTGATGCCGGCGGACAACTGGGTCGACGCCGTGGCCACTCGCTCAGCGGCCTGCTGCTGCTTGGCCACCGTGCGGGCGCGCTTGCGATTGGCATCGGCATCGCGAGCCATGCTGCGGCTGATGGTTCGTGGCGCAGAGGGCATCGGGGCGACGGCCTGCGCGTCGCGGTTCTTCATCACGAGAGACATGGGTGAGCTCCTGAAGCAAGGCGCGCATTGAAATGCGGTCGTGCTTGGGCATCCGGGGCGTCCGGACGGCCGTCTCTCGCACGCACCAGGCAGGGCGGGGCAGGCAGACCTCAGAGATGGAGGGCTGGCCGATCAGTCGAGCCGCCCGGCCGAAGGCACGACGGAGCTGGGCGGAAACAAGAGCAGTTTGATTGGAGTGCGATCAGCAATATCTGAATGGCCGAACAAGGGTGCGTTTCTGTTTCACTTTTGTCTTTTCTTCTAAGGTCGGCGGCGCATGCTGTCGGAGCTGAAACCGGAGCATCGGCGCCACTGGACGCAAGGCCGGAACCCTCCTGGTCCGGAAATATCGCCGAACAGGTGTCGATCTACTTCATTTGCGGTGCAGTTTGTCGATAGCTTCGACTGCTTGCCGCCCGCATGGTGGTCAGCGCGTTTCAGGCTCCTTGAGTTTTCTGAGCGGCCTCTGAAACGAGAAAAATAGAAAATTTGATAGAAAGACCGTCGATGTCGCGCTGCATTTTGACCATTGATGATCAAGCTGACATCCGTCGGTTGATCCGGATGACGCTGGAGTTCGAGGGGCTCGATGTCATCGAAGCCGGCAACGGTCAACAGGGGCTGGAACTGGCTCGCCAGAAGCGGCCCGACCTGATCCTGCTCGACGTGATGATGCCTGGCCTGAACGGCCTGACCGTCTGTCGCACGCTTCAGGAGGATCCTGTTCTGCACAAGATTCCCGTGGTCCTGCTCACCGCCCTGGACCGCGAGAGCGACGTCGATGCGGGTCTGAGCAGTGGCGCGCAGGCCTACCTCGTCAAGCCCTTCAGCCCACTGGACCTGATCGCGAGAGTCCATCAGTTGATCGACTCCGCCCACGCCCACGGCGCCTGACAACGCCTTTCACCGGTCATTCCCGGTTCACCTTCACCCGCGTCCTCGTCACGTTCAACCCACCCGGGTCTTGCGTTTTCTGTCCATCAGCCGGTAGCTGAGGTCCGTGAGTCCGGAACCCACCGCAAAGGAGACCACCATGGCGCTTGTCAAGAGGCCCGTTTCTTCCCCGACCGCACCGGCGGCACGACCCAATGGCAATGCCGCGCGCGACGCTGAGCAGCAGCGCAAACGCGCCCGCACGCTGGCCAAGCAGCAGCAAGCGGCAGAACGAATTGCGGCAGCCACCGCACAGATGAGCTCGGGCATCACCGAGGCCTCCTCGGCGGCCGAACAGCTCAAGCGTGCGGCAGATCAGATTGCCACCGGCGCCGAGGAGGCCTCCGGTGCGGCTCAGGAGTCTCTGGCGGCCTTCAAACAGGTCGAGGGCGCCATCGTGCGTCAGTTGCAGAACGCGGACATCAGCCGCAGCCGCTCCGAAGCGGCCCAGGCGCTGGTCGCGCGCACCGGCGCTGAAGTCACCACGCTGGTCACCAATGTGGGGATTTCGGCCCAGCGCCAGGCCGCCTCGGTGGCGATGGTGGCAGAGCTCGAAAAGCAGGCTGCCAACATTGGAGACATCGTCAAGGCGGTGGCCCGCATTGCCGACCAGACCAACTTGCTGGCCTTGAACGCCGCCATCGAGGCAGCGCGTGCCGGTCAGCATGGCAAGGGCTTTGCCGTCGTCGCCGACGAAGTGCGCACCCTGGCGGAGACCAGCGAGAAATCGGCCAAGCAGATCCAGGACCTGGTGGGCCAGATCCAGAGCGAGGTCAAGATCATTGCCGAGGGGATCGGCGAGTCGGCCAAGGCGGTTGAGGTCGAGGTCGAGAACGGCCGTCAGATCACCCGCCAGCTGGACCAGATCCGCGCCGATACGGCCGAGATCGTCAAAGGCGTGGGCGAGATCGCTGTCGGCGCCCAGCAGTCGTCCAGCGCGGCAGTGCAGGCCCTGAAGGGCTCGGAGAGCATCGCCGCTGCGGCCGAAGAGCAATCGGCAGCGGCCGAGGAAGCCGCCTCCACCGTCACCGAACAATCGCAGGCACTGGCCACCAGCGAGCAGACCGCGCAGGCGCTGTCGGATGTGGCTGAAGACCTGAAGAACTCCACCGATGTGGCCAAGAGCGCTGAAGAAGTCGCGTCGTCGGCGGAGGAGCTGTCGTCGGCGGTGCAGGAGATCAGTCGTTCGGGCGCCCAGATCATGGCCGCCATCGAGCAGATCCGCAAAGGTGCCGAAGTTCAATCCGCCGCCACCGAGGAATCGGCCGCCGCGGTCACGCAGATCGAGCGCGGCGCGCAGATCGCGCTCGAGCGAGGCCGCAGCAGTGCCGACAAGATCGCCGCCATCCGTGGCCTGCTGGCGACCAACAAGACCGCCGTCGATGCCCTGATCAGCAATGTGAACGCCTCGGCCGAGGCCAGCAAGATCAGCATTCGCCAGATCAAGGAGCTGGCCTTGGTGAGCCGGCGCATCGACAAGATCGTCGACGCCATCACCACGGTATCGATCCAGACCAACATGCTCGCTGTCAACGGCAGCATCGAGGCGGCCCGCGCTGGCGAGTACGGCAAGGGCTTCGTGGTGGTCGCCACCGACATCCGCAACCTGGCACAAGACTCGGCCGAGAACGCCGATCGCATCAAGGACCTGGTGAAAGCCGTGCAGGACCAGATCGGCACCGTGGGGCGCGACCTCGACGAGATCCTGGCCACTTCGCAGGCCGAGGTCGAGAAGGCCCGCGCCACCACCACCAATCTGGTGACCATCGAAGACGACATCGTGGCAGTCGAGAAGGGCGCTGGAGAGATTCTGGCCGCCGCCAATGAGATCGGTGCGGCCGTGGCGCAGGTCAAGCGCGGCATCGAGCAGATCTCTGCCGCCGCCCAGGAGGCCACCAAGGCGGCCGACGAAGCCGCTGCCGCTGCCCGCCAGCAGTCGCAAGGGGCAGATGAATTGGCTTCGGCGATTGAAGAAATCTCGTCGCTGGCCGATGAACTGCAGAGCGCCTGAGGCGCAAGGGGCACCGCATGAGCAGCAAACTCAACCCTGACGATTCCGATCAGGGCTTGGACGAGTCGGAGGGCGACGGCGCCACCGGCACAAGGCGTGGTGAAACGCGCCAGTACGTGACCTTCTTCGCCGGCGATGAAGTGTTCGCCGTGGAGATGGCGCCGGTGCAGGAAATCATCCGGCTGCCGGATGTCGTGCGGGTGCCTCTTTCGCCGCCCGCGCTGGAGGGCCTGGCCAACTTGCGTGGCAAGGTCCTGCCCATCGTGTCGCTGCGCCGCGTGCTGGGTTTGGCCGAGCGTGTGGCCGACGACACCAGCCGTGCGGTGGTGATCGACATCGGCCAGCCCATGGGCTTTGTCGTCGACCGGGTGTCCAGCGTGGTCGGGGTCGATGCCCAGCAGATCGAGAGCGTCGACGAGATCGGCGCCAGCGTCAACACCGATCTGCTGTCGGGTCTGATCAAGGATGTGGCCGGCCACCCCATGGTGATGGTGCTGAACTTCGAGAAGCTGATCAGCCAGGAGTTTGCGCAGATTGCCGCGCTGGGCCAGCAGCAGGGTGGGGCGCTGCAAGGCGGCCTGGCCGGCCTGGGTGCCGAGCAGGCTGAGCAGGCGGCCGACGACGAACTGCACCTGGTGAGTTTTGCCGTGGCCGGCCAGGAGTACGCCATCGACATTGCCGATGTGCAGGAAATCGTGCAACTGCCCGAGTTGATCGTGCAAGTGCCGCACGCCCAGAGCCATGTGCTGGGCGTGATGACCTTGCGCAATCGCTTGTTGCCGCTGGTTGCCCTGCGCCGCATGTTCGGCTTGATGGCGCAGGACGCCAGTGAGCAGAGCCGGATCGTGGTGGTGGCCATCGGCGGTGCCTCGGTGGGCATCGTGGTGGACAACGTCAAGGAGGTGTTGCGGGTGCCGCGCCAGCATGTCGAGGTGATGCCGCCCTTGCTGGCGCGACAGGGCGACATGGCCGATATCACCGACATCTGCCGCCTTGAAGGCGGCCAGCGTCTGGTTTCGGTGATCTCCACCGACAACCTGTTTCGTCACTCCACTGTGCAGGAGGCTTTGAGCAGCGTGAGCCAGCAATCCCATGCCGCCGAGCGCGGCCAGACCCGCCAGGACCGCACTGGCGATGACGAGCAGGTGGTCGTGTTCCGGCTCGGTTCCGAGGAGTTCGGCGTGCCCATCGACAGCGTCCAGGAAATCGTCCGGGTGCCCGATGTGCTTACCCATGTGCCCAAGGCGCCGGCCTCGGTCGAAGGTGTGATCAATCTGCGCGGCTCGGTCTTGCCGGTGGTGGATCTGCGACGCCGCCTGGGCCTGGCCACGGTGGAACGCAATGACGGTCAGCGCATCGTGGTCTTCCTGATCCGCGGCGTGCGCACCGGCTTCATCGTCGACGCGGTGGCTGAAGTCCTCAAGGTACCGCGTGCAGCCATCGAGCCCGCACCGCAGTTGTCGAGCGAGCAGTCCCTGTTGCTGGCCCGGATGGCCAATCTTGAACAGCAAAAGCGGATGCTGCAGCTGCTCGAGCCTGCCCATCTGCTGGCCGAGGGGGAACTGGCTCAGCTGGGTGGTCAAGGCGCATCGGCCGGCGTCCAGGCAGTCCAGGCTCCGCTTGAGACCGTCGCGGCCTGATCGGCGTTCAGCAGATTGCCATCACCATGATCAAGCTGCTGATCGTCGATGACTCCGCCCTGATGCGGCGCCAGCTGAGCCTGTTCTTCCAGGCCACCGGCGGGTTCGAGATCCGCCAGGCCCGCAATGGGGCCGAGGCGGTGGCCGAGAACCTCAGTTTCCAGCCCGATGTGGTGACGCTGGACATCAACATGCCCGAGATGGACGGCATCACGGCCCTGTCGCTGATGATGGCTGAGCGTCCGGTCCCTGTGGTGATGGTCTCGTCGCTGACCGAAAAGGGCGCACTGGCCACCTTTGAGGCACTCAACCTGGGGGCGGTGGACTATGTGGCCAAACCCGGCGGCACGATCTCTTTGTCTCTGGAGCTGGTGCAGGCCGAGTTGCTGGCCAAGGTGAAGGCTGCCGCCCGCGCCAGGCTGGGTGGCGCGCGCGCCGCCGCGCCACCGCGCGCGCCAGTTCAGGGCCTGGCTCAGCGCCTGCGTGAGGAGCGCGAGGCCCGCAAGCTTGCGCCGCGTCCCCTCGCGGCCAGTCGTGCAAGCGAAGGCTTGTTGCTGATCGGCGTGTCCACCGGTGGCCCTCGGGCGCTGGAGTGCGTGCTGCCCGAGCTGCCGGCCAACTTCCCCTGGCCGGTGCTGGTGGTGCAGCACATGCCGGCCAGCTTCACCGGCCCGTTTGCCGCGCGGCTGGATCAGCTGTGCGCCTTGAATGTGGTCGAGAACAACCGCCCGATGGTGGTGGAGCCCGGCACGGTGTATGTCGGCAAGGGTGGGGCCGACATGGTCCTGACCCGACGCTCGGGCACCCTGTCGGTGATGCCCAAACCCGAGAGCGCCGCCCAGCTGTGGCATCCCTCGGTCGAGCTGCTTGCGCGCAGCGCATTGGAGCACTGCGAAGCCGGCCACCTGCATGCCGTGATGCTGACCGGCATGGGCAATGACGGTGCCGACGGCTTTGCCGAGATCAAGCGCCGGGGCGGTCGAACGATCGCCGAGGCAGAACAAACCGCCGTCGTCTGGGGCATGCCCGGCGAACTGGTGGCACGCGGTGGCGCCAGTCTGGTGCTGCCGCTGGACAAGATCGCTGCGCAGGTCAAGGCCTGGGCATGTCGCTAACTAGCAAAGGATGCCGCCATGGCACTGATCAAGAGCAATCCAGCTGCCGGTGCGGAGCAAGAAGAGAGACAGCGGGAGCGGGACCAAGCCGGTCTGCTCGAACAGCTGAACGACCCGGACGCCGAGTCTCGGCGCTGGGCGGCACGCGACCTGGCCGATCATCCAGGCAGCAGCGTGGCGCTGGTCGATCGGCTGCGCTGCGAAGATGACACCTCGGTGCGCGAGATCATCCTGACGTCGCTGGTGCTGCTGGGCGACAGCGCCGCCATCGACGGCCTGGTGACTTGCATGCGCAGTGAGGACGCCGCTCTGCGCAACGAGGCGATCGAGGCGATGAAGCAGTTGCCTGCGGCGGTTTCGCCCATCATGCTGGGCCTGCTGGCCGATGAAGACAGCGACATGCGGATCTTCGCGGTCAACATTCTGGAGTCGCTGCGGCACCCTGAGGTTGAAGCCTGGCTCAGCCAGGTCATCGAGAACGATGCCCACGTGAATGTGTGCGCCACGGCGGTGGATCTGCTAGGCGAGGTGGGCTCGCGCGCCGTCCTGGAGCCGCTGCTCCGGCTGAAGGCCCGGTTCGCCAAGGAGCCGTACATCCAGTTTGCGGCCGACCTGGCCATCAAGCGCATTCTGGAAGGCTGAACACGCCATGGCCGATCCGATCATCACCGATGAAGACTTCCAGAAGTTCCGGGAGTTCTTCTACCGAAAAACCGGCATCCAGTTCGACAACAGCAAGCGCTATTTCGTGGACAAGCGCCTGCTCGAGCGGATGGCCGATACCGACAACAAGGTCTTCCGCAGCTATTTCACGATGCTGCGCTTCCAGGCCTCCGGGGAAGAGTTGCAGGTTCTGACCAACCTGATGACGGTCAATGAGACCTACTTCTTCCGTGAGGAGTACCAGTTCCGCTGCCTGGTCAATTCGATCTTGCCGGAGCTCACCGCGCGCAAGAAGGATGCGGGCCCGCTGCGCGTCTGGGTCTTGCCCTCGTCCTCGGGGGAGGAGCCGTACTCCATCGCCATCTACCTGCTGGAGCTGTGGGCCCAGATCAACGACTTCGACATTGAAATCATCGCCTCGGACATCGACACCCGGATCCTGGAGCAGGCCAAGCGCGGGCTCTATTCCGAGCGTTCGGTGGCGCAGTTGCCCAAACCCTACCTCTCCAAGTATTTCAAGCGCAGCGGTGACAGCTACCAGATCTGCGACGACCTGCGCGGTGCCGTCGAGTTCACTCGCGTCAATCTCTCAGACCGGGCGGACACCCGGGCCTATCGGCATTTCGACGTGGTGTTCTGCCGCAATCTGCTGATCTATTTCGACGACGTGTCCCGCAAGGCCGCCGCCGAGACCTTCTACGACGCCCTCAAGCCTGGCGGCTTCATCTGCCTGGGTCACTCCGAATCCATGAGCCGGATCTCCTCGCTCTACAAGGTTCGCAAGTTCCCTGAGGCCATCGTCTACCAAAAGCCCGCAGAGTAAGCCCATGAAACGCATTCTCATCATCGATGACGCCGCCACCGTGCGTCTCTACCATCGCAATATCCTGGAGCAAGCCGGCTACGAGGTGGAGGAAGCCATCAACGGAGTCGAGGCGCTCGAGAAGGCTCTGCAGATGAGCTTCGATCTCTACATCGTGGACGTGAACATGCCCAAGCTGGACGGCTATGGTTTCCTGCGCGAGTTGCGCAACCAGGACGCCCCGCAGGTTCCCGCGATCATGGTGTCCACCGAAGCCTCGGCAGCAGACCGAAAGCGGGCCTATGCCGCGGGGGCCAATCTCTACCTGGTCAAGCCCACCAAGCCCGATCAACTGGTGGCGCCCATCGCGCTCTTGCTCGGAGACCAGGAAGAATGAACGAACTGCTCGAACAGTTCCTGTCCGAAGCGCGTGAGGCGCTGCAGGGCATTGCCGACATGCTGATGAAGTTGGAATCCGCCCCGGCGGATGACGACCTGATGACGCAGCTGTTCCGGCTGGTGCACACGCTCAAGGGCAACAGCGGGCTGTTCGAGTTCCCGGAGATGACCCGCGTTCTGCATGCGGGTGAGGACCTGATGGACGCCGTGCGTCACGGGCGTGTCGACTATTCACAGGCTCTGGCCGATCGCTTGCTTGATGCGATGGATTTCGTCGGCATGCTTTGCGATGACATCGAGTCGGGCGCCAGCCAAGGCAGTGCCCATGCGGACGATGCCCAGCGCCTGGCGGCCGCGCTGCGCACGCTGATCGGCACCAGCGCTGAGGCGCAGGCCGGCGAGGGCACTGCAGCGGCTGGACAGAGTTTGAGCGACGAGCAGCGTCGGGCCTTGATTCTGAGCATTCCCGAGGCTCAGCGCCTGCAGGTCTTTGGCACGGCTGTGGCCGCCGGGTTGGCCAGACCTCTGCATCTGCTGGTCTACCGCCCTGATGAGGAATGCTTCTTCCAGGGCGATGATCCCTTGTTCCGGGCCATGCAGTCGCCCGGGCTGCAGTGGGGGGCCATCCGCGAGCGCGGCCCGTGGCCAGCCTTGAGCTCGCTCGATGTCTTCCGCTGTGTGCTGGACTTCGAGCTCTTGAGCGATGCCAGCGCGGCCGAGCTGGATGAACATTATCGCTACGTGCCTGAGCAGCGCTGCATCAGCGCGATTTCGGCCTGGGAGCTGGTGCAGCCGGCCGGCCAGACAGCCGACGGTGCGCCTGACGCGGCCTTGCTCACTGAAGCGCAGGCGCTGCTGGTCGTGCAAGATCTTGCCGGGCTCGAATCGCTCGTCAACGCACGGCTCGATTGTTCAGACCCCGGACTCTGGCTGGCGTCTGCCCTGCGCTGGATGCAGTGCGTGTTGACGGCGGCTCCGAAAGAGGCCAGCACGCCTCGGGCGCTGCGGGTCTTGATCGAAGCACTGCGGACGATGGCGCCGATCGATTGGTCCGAGGCTGCCGAGCCGTCCGCTGTTGCCCCTGTCGCACCGGGGCCCGCCGTCACCTTGGCCGAACTGCCTGTCGATGAAAATGCGTTGCAGGCCTTGATCCAGTTGGTGGAGACCCAACGCGAGATCCTGTCGCTGCCTGATGATGCCAAGTGGTTGGGCGGTCGGATCAAGGCCGCCGCCAAGGTGCTCTCGGGTTGCCTAGTGGCTGCAGGCCGCACGGCGATGCGGCCAGCACTGCAAGCTGCAGCGGCTGCGGCGCTGGCCGAAGGGCGCTCGGCGCCGCTGGCCGATTGGCTCGAGCAGGCGTTCCCTGAGGAAGAGGAGTTGTCCTCCTGCCGCACCGAAGAGGCCGCGGTCGAAGTGGGCGTCGCCGACGCAGCCACGCTGGAGACCCTACCGTCTGCGCTGCCGGACAACGACCCGCCGATGACCGCCGTGGCGGCTGCGGTGGTTGGCGACGCTGGCGACGCCGATGTGCGCTTCGGCCGCCGCTCGGAGGATCAGCAGAGCGCCCGCAGCCTCAAGGTTGATCAGGTCAAGATCGACCGGTTGATGAACCTGATCGGTGAGATGGTGGTGGCCAAGAATGCCATCCCCTACCTGGCCAACCGGGCCGAAACCGTGTTCGGCGTGCGCGACCTGGCGCGCGAGATCAAGGCCCAGTATGCGGTGATCAACCGCATCTCCGAGGAAATGCAGGACGCGATCATGCAGGTGCGCATGATGCCGGTGTCCTTCATCTTCCAGCGATTTCCGCGGCTGGTGCGGGACACCTCACGCCGGCTGGGCAAAGAGGTCAATCTGGTGCTCGAAGGCCAGGACACGGCCGCCGACAAGAACATCATCGAGAGCCTGGGTGACCCGCTGGTGCACATTGTGCGCAACAGCCTGGATCACGGGCTGGAGTCGCCCGAGGACCGGCGCGCCGTGGGCAAGCCGGTCGTGGGCACGCTCAAGATCCAGGCGCGTCAGGAATCCGACCGGGTGGTCATCGAGATCAGCGACGACGGCCGCGGCATCGATCCCCAGGTGATCAAGCGCAAGGCGTACGAGAAGGGCTTGATCGATGAGCTGGCCGTGGACCGCCTGAGCGACCAGGAAGCCATCCAGCTGATCTTCGCGCCCGGCTTCTCGACGGCCGAAGTGATCTCCGACCTGTCCGGCCGCGGCGTGGGCATGGACGTGGTGCGCACCGCCATCGAGCGCGTCAACGGCAGCATCGCCCTGGACAGTGTCAAAGGCCGGGGCACTCGCATCCGGCTCTCCCTGCCGCTGTCCATGGCGGTCACCAATGTGATGACCATCCAGGCCGACGGCCAGACCTTTGGTGTGCCCATGGATGTGGTGGTCGAGACCGTGCGCGTGCCCCGGAGCTCGGTACGACAGATCAAGCAGTCCATGGCGACCCTGCTGCGGGGCAAGGTGGTGCCGCTGAAGTCACTCAACAGCTTGCTGGGGCTGGCCGCACCGCCGCTGTGCAACGACAACGATGAGCTGGCCGTGCTGGTGGTACGGGTGGGCGAGGACACCCTCGGCCTGCTGGTCGACGACTTTCTGGAGACCGCCGACATCATCCTCAAGCCGCTGGCCGGGGTGCTTGGGGGCATGAAAGCCTACTCGGGCTCGGCGCTGATGGGCGACGGCTCGGTGCTCATGGTGCTCAATGTCAAGGAGGTGCTGTGATGCCGATCGAGTTCCGCAAGAAGCTGGCCGTGCTGAGTGAGAGTGTCTCGGTGGAAGACGCTGAACCGCTGCTGAGCTGGGCCCAGGCCCGGCAGGGCTGCAAGGTGGATCTGGCGGCCTGCAGCCACCTTCATCCCGCCCCCTTGCAGGTCCTGCTGGCGGCCTGTGCCGAAGTCACCGCCTGGCCGGACGATCCTCAACTTGCGGCCTGGTTGCGAAGCGTGCTCAAGGCGCGTC
>CALRVU010000050.1:0-11067 GCA_943371685.1 Bordetella parapertussis
CTGAGCGTGACGCTGAGCACCCCGAAGGAACTCGGTGGCGCCGGCGGCACCGGCACCAACCCTGAGCAGTTGTTCGCGGCTGGCTACTCCGCTTGCTTCATCGGCGCGATGAAGGCGGTGGCAGCCGGCCAGAAGATTGCCCTGCCAGCGGATGTGTCCATCACCGCCGACGTGGGCATCGGCCCGATCACTGGCGGCTTCGGCATCCAGGTGGCCATGGCGATCAGCGTGCCCGGCATGGAGCGCGCCGCTGCCGAGGCCCTGGTGGCCGCAGCCCACGGCGTGTGCCCTTACTCGAACGCCACCCGCGGCAACATCGACGTCACCCTGACGGTCGTCTGAAGCCCCATCAGGCCATCAGGCGCAGCATCAACTCGATGCGCGCCTTGGCCGGGCTCAAACCGCCGGCCGAGGGCAGCGCCCCGGCCGGCGCGCCGACCACGCCACCCAGCTGGCAGCGGGTCGCGCGCAGCACCTGCAATCGGGGGTACTGCCCCAAAACACGTTGCACCGCCGTTTCCAGTGATTCGTGAACCGTCCCGTTGCCGGTTCCTTCAATCACGAGACCCTGGTAGCCCATGGCGCACAGGGCTTCGACCAACGCGCCATCGCATCCCGCATGGCTGCACACCAAGCCGACCCGCGGCCAATCGGTCGCCGGAGCCGCTATCCGGGCCAAGCCCAGCGCCACTGCCGACGGCCACGCTCTGAACGGGCGCAAGCGCCCTTCTTCCATCACCGCCAGCGGTCCGGCATCCCCGGAGCTGAAGGCGTCGATGCGGTAACCGTGCAGCTTGCGGACATCCTCAGCGCCATGCACCTGGCCCGCCAGCATCGCCAGCACGCCCGACGGCTCGCCCCCGGCCGCACCACTGGCCAGCAACACCGCGTCGAGCAGGTTCTGGGGCCCGTCGGCCATCAAGGCCGTCGCCGGTCGCATGGCAGCCGTCAAGACCACCGGTTTGCGTGGGGCCAGAACCCGATGCAGGAACCAGGCGGTTTCTTCCAGGGTATCGGTGCCGTGGGTGATCACCAGGCCCGCCACCTCAGGTCGATCCAGTTGCGCCTGAACCCGCTGGGCCAGGCGCTGCCACAGCGCATGGTCCATGTCCTTGCTGTCGATCTGGGCGAGTTGGTGAGCCTCCAGATCAAAGGCGTTCAGGCCGGGGACGGCCGCCAGCAACTGCGCCACACCAATCTGTCCGGCACGGTAGCCCACGTCATCTCCGGCCGCCGCCGAGGTTCCTGCCAACGTGCCCCCCGTGGCCAGCACCACGACGCGGCCTGATTTGCTTTGCATTTTGTGAAACTCTGGATAAAAATACAGATACTGTATGAAACTTCAGTCGAGCCACTCAAACCGGCCCGGCCAACCCGATGGAAAGCCCCAAGCTTACGGCCCGGCAGCAACAGATTCTCGATCTGGTGCAAAGCAGCATCGAGCGCACCGGCGCACCTCCAACCCGCGCTGAGATCGCCGCCGAGCTGGGCTTCAAATCGCCCAACGCCGCCGAGGAGCACTTGCAGGCACTGGCTCGCAAAGGCGTGATCGAGCTGGTTGGCGGCACGTCACGTGGCATTCGGCTGCAGACGGGCACGCTGCGCGCACTGAACGAGGCCCGCGGCAAGCAGTTCTCACTGCCTTTGGCCAGTCTTGCCCAATTGTCCTTGCCGCTGGTCGGTCGCGTCGCTGCCGGCATCCCGATTCTGGCCCAGGAGCACATTGCGCAAACCTATGTGGTCGAAGCCAGCTTGTTCAAGAGCCGACCCGACTACCTGCTCAAGGTCAAGGGCATGAGCATGCGCGATGCCGGCATCGTCGACGGCGATTTGCTGGCGGTGCAAAAGTCGGCCGAGGCCCGCAACGGGCAGATCGTGGTCGCGCGACTGGACAATGAAGTCACCGTCAAGCGCCTGAACAAGACGGCCAGCGGCATTGAATTGTTGCCAGAGAACCCCGAGTTCTCGACCATCCATGTCCAACCCGGCGACGAGAGCTTCGAGATCGAAGGCATCGCGGTCGGCCTGGTGCGTCAGAACATGATGTTCTGAGCGGCGAGATGGCTTGGCGGCACCGGGCCGCCGTGCGCCGGCCCGTTCACTGCGCTGACTTGAAGCCCATGACGGCCTGGTTGCGCAGTGTGCGAGTCAAGCTGAGCTCACGCTCGCTCAAGCGAATGGGCTGATCCCGGTCGGCGTAGATCAAGGCAAACGGGGCTCCCTTGAGCATCAAGGGCAACAACAGAAAACTCTGCGGCGCCAGTGCCTTGCACCAGCCAGGCAAGCGCTCTTGCAGCAGTGGTGCATGCGCATCTTCGATCTGGGTGTCCATGCCTTTCAGGCAAGCCGCAGTGAACAAGTCTGCCTGGGCTCCGGTTTGCAGGCTCACTTCGATTCGACGCCCCAGCTCGGTCGCCCCCTCACCCACGGCAAGCCGCCCTACAAGCACCGGCCGGCGCGGGTCGCGCACCGCCAGAACCACATGCCGCAAGTCCAGCGCCTTGCGCAAGGTCTCCAGGATGGTTCGCAACACATCGTTGAGGCGAAACGCGTCGGTGGCCAGGGCGTCCGTCACCTCGGCAATGCCGGATGCCAGCAGATCCTGCACCTGCCCGTCCCGCTCAGGGCGCAGCACCTGGGTGGGTGCGTCGACCGCCGCCAAGGCCGACGGCAGCGGCAAGGCGGCGGCGTCCTTCGGAAGCTCGATGCCCAGGCTGTGCGCCAGCTCGCGCATCTGTGCGCGGGTCGCACGCAGGGCAGCGGCAAAGGCGCCAGGGCTCAGCGCCAAGGCACGTGCATGGTCGGCGGCCAGTTTCGACAGATGGGCCTCGCGTTCCGGCGCGGTCGGCTCGGTCAGCTCCGCGGCCACCAGGCCGGCCAGCCGGGTTGTCCACTTGAGTCGCTCGAGGCCCGACAAGGCGCGCTGAGGCACCGGGCCCTCCGGCTTGCGCAGCACCTGGCAAAGGGTGTCCGGCAAGTCCCAGGCTTTGGCCACGCCCAGCCCGAGCTCATCCAGGCTCGCCCCGAGGATCTCGATGACCATGCGATCTCGGTCCTTGTAGCGGCCGGGCTCAGCCAAGCCACCCAAGGCCAGCGTGCGGCTGCGGATCTGGGCCGATTCGTCGGGAAAGTAGTACTCGGCCAGCAAGGCGCCAAGGTGCGAAAACATGCCCGCCAGAAAAGCCTCCTCGCTCTCCCGCGAGGGTGGTGTCAACTGATCGGTCAGGATGGCCGTCAGCATGGCCTTGAAGAACAGGCCGCGCATGCGATGGGCCAGCGCCTGATCCTTCATGTGCTCGATCAGCAGCACCGACATCGCCAGATTGCGGATGCCCGCAAAGCCCACCAGCGCCGCCGCCCGGCTGATGGAGCTGACCTCGCCCCCACCCAGATGGCTGAAGCGCACGGTGTTGACCAGCCGCAGCAGCTTGTTGGTCAGCGCCACGTCCTTCATGATCTCGCCGGACAGCATGCCCAGGCTGTCGGTGTCCGATGCAGTGATGCGCTGGATCCTCAACACCGCGTCGGACAGGGCCGGAAAGTCGCCGTTGTTGCGCATGCGCCTGAGCAGGAACTCGAGCGTGGCATGCCCCGCGCCGTTGGCGACAACAGCGCCTGCCGGACTCAGCCACAGGCTCAGCACGTCGCGAAACTCGGCCGCGCTGGCAAATCGCTCTGAGGGTCGATGGGCCACCGCGCGCATGACCATCGCTCGCAAGCGCTCGTCCACCGCAGGCTGCAGCGCATCCTGGCCTGGCCAGCCGACGGGCTCGGCCATGGCGGCGTGCAGCGCGCGCTCGGGCGTTGCCGGGGCCCGCAGCGGCCTGCCCAGCAGGGCTTGGCCCAGCACCATGCCTGCCGCAAAGATGTCCATGGCGGGCTGTGCAGGCTCTCCGTCAGCCGCCTCGGGAGAGATGGTGCTGGCCGAGCCGACCACGCGACCATCATGCACCGTGGTCAGCCGCGTGGCGATGCCGAAGTCCATGACCCGTGCGCGTCCGTCGGCGCCGATCAGCACATTGGATGGTTTGAGATCCCGGTGCACCACCTGATGGCCATGCGCACAGACCAGCGCATCCAGCACCTGCAGCATCAGGCCCGCCGCCTCGTGCCCCGACAAGGCACCGCGAGCCGCCAGGCGATCTGCCATTGTCTGTCCCTCGATGCATTCAAGGACGAGGTAGCAGTGTTCGCCGTCGCGGCAGGCTTCGTGCACAGCGACGATGTTCGGATGAGACAAGCCCGCCATCACGCGGGCCTCTTCCAGCCAGGCCTCCTGTTCGGAGAGGCTGAGTTCGGGCTTGAGCAGCTTGAGTGCGACGTCGCGCTCGAGCTGGGGATCCCAGGCGCGCCAGACCACCGCCTGAGCCCCCTCGCCCAGCACGGACTTCAGGCTGAACCGACCGATTCCGCGACCGGGTGCGAGCGCGGTCGATCTCCGCCCCTGAGCGGGGCTCATGGTGCCGCCCGACCTGCCAGGCTCTGGCGTGCTGCGCTCGCCGCTGCAGGCGGCACGGGCCGCAAGGCATCCGGAGAAACCGGTGACTGGGTGGGAGAGGCCTGCAATTCCAGCTGCAGTGCTTCCTGCATTTCGCGTCCCGTCAGACTGAGCGCGCGGGCATATCGCTGCGCGACCAGCTTGAGCGCAGATTGCACTTGCCTGGCCGGCTGACTCATGGCGTCGATCAACTCGTTGGCGCAACTGGCGCTGGCGCGCAACACATCGGAGTCGCCGTCGGGCGGATGCACGGTCGCCCCGGCAGGGATGCGACGGATCATGTGCAGGACACTCTCGTCGAAGCCCCAGTGTTGCGCCACCGCAAGGCCGAGCTCCTCGATGTCCAGGCCGAGCACGGCATAGGACGCACCTTCCGGACTCATGCCTGGCTCTTCAGACGCACCCGCAGCCACTTCGTCGGCCAGCGTCAAGCGGCGGATCTGCACCGCTTCCTCGGGAAAGTGATAGGCCACCAGCAGGCGCCCCAGGTTCTGCAGCAAGGTGATCAGGTAGATCACTTCGGCGTCATAGCCAGCCGGCGCCAATCGCACCGCCACCCTGGCAGCACGATGCACCCGCCGCAGCAAGGTATCCATGTCTCGCGCAGCCGTTTCATTCATCGGACCCGGCCAGGACCTGAGGCTGAGTGCGGCCCGACGCACCCCCTCCAGCCCCAGCATGGCCACGGCACGGCGAATCATCAACACTGGGCCGTCGCCAGAGACTCGCTCGCCGTTGACATGTGCGGCATTGACCACCCGGAGCAACTCGAAGCTCAAGGCGATGTCGCTGAGCACCACATCCGCCAGTTCGCTGGTGCGGCATCCTTCCATCAGGGCAAGGTGGGCCACCCGCTCGGCGCCACCCGGCTGGGATGGCAAGGCACCGACGCTGCGCAATCGATCCAGCAACAAGGCCAGCGGGCCGCCGTCCTGGGCAGACTGTGTCTTCAACCAGCCTTCAAGCGCCCGTTGCAGCGTGCGGGCGTTTCGATAGCGCTGGCGCGGCTGACGGTCGGTGGCCCGATTGACGATGGCCCGCAGGGGCTCAGGAATGGGGCGAGGCAGCGACCAGGGCAAGCGAACGAATTCCTGCCCGAGCGGCGCAAGGCGCAAGATGAGCTTGCCGGCATCGGGTTCTTCAAGGGCAGGCTGTCCGACCAACGCATGGTGCATCACCAGGCCCAGCGCGAGCAGATCCACTTCAGCCGCATCGCGAACCGCGCGCAGTTCAGCCATCGCCCCGTCGTCCGCAGCCGCTGAGTCACCGCCAGCGACCTCCAGACCCATCACGACCACCTGCTGGTTGTCGTCGATCGCCAACATCCAGGGCTGCAGATCGCGGTGCACAAAGCCCGCCTCATGCGCAAACGCCAGACCCTGCGCTGCCTGGACTGACCAGGCTGCCAACTCAGCCGCTGCCACGCCCTGGCGCGAAAACCGTTCCTGCCAGGTGCAATGACGACTCCGGTCATAGGCCACAAAGGGCCAGCGCTCATGCTCGCCGATCTCGATGGCCCGCGCCAGATGAGGATGATGGAGGCGGCTCGCTCGTTGCACCGCACTGCGCCATGCCTCGATGGCGGACGCACCCGGCTGCTTGCGCGGAATGACCAGCTGGCAGGCCGCCTGGCTGCGCGTGTCGAGCACATCCCAGGCCATCGACCTTTCGCTCTTGCCCAGCAGACGCAGGAGCTGAAAGCGACCGAACATCTTCACCGCCCCGGCGGGGCTGGCGGATGCGGACGTCGTTGGCGCAGCGGCTTGGGCAGACATGGTGGATGGCAGTAGAGCTCAGCTGCATTGAACCCGGACATCGGCGTCCAGCATCGGCAAAAGTACAGCCCATTCATCCCACTGTTTCGTGTGCATGGCCCGACGGACGCGAGCACCCGGGCCACGCAGACGGTGCAAAGGCGCAGGCAAGCACGACATTGCGGGCTTTGTGTCAGAATTCAGGCACGGTGGCCGCATGCATCGCTCGATGCACAGTCCTTCAAGTCGGCAACCCGCTTCCGTGGCCTCCCGTGCGCCCGGCCCCTCCCCTTAGGAATTTTCATGAGCAGCGAACTGATCAAGCACATTTCCGACGCTTCGTTCGAAGCGGACGTTTTGCAGTCCGAAACGCCGGTGCTGGTTGACTACTGGGCCGAATGGTGTGGCCCTTGCAAGCAGATTGCTCCGATCCTGGATGAAACTGCCAAGGAATATGGCGCACGGCTGCAGATCGCCAAGTTGAATGTCGACGACAACCGTGAAGTGCCTGCCAAGTTCGGCATCCGCGGCATCCCGACGCTGATGCTGTTCAAGGGCGGCCAACTGGCTGCCACCAAGGTGGGCGCGCTGAACAAGGCTCAATTGGCTCAATTCATCGACAGCCATCTATAATCCGCAGCAGATGGAACGGGCAAGCTCTGCAAAGAATCTGCCCGTTCAATTCAACTGACTTGCAGGCCACCACGCCGGAGCCCTCCTGGCTCCATGCAGCGTGAGATTCATGGCCCTCAGATCCCACTCATTTTCCTGAACGTACCGCGCAAAGCGGCTCGCGCTCTTGCCTGACGGCAACAGTCCGGACCTGCCTTGTGACCTATTCGGACCCCTGCCGTCGGCCAGGCGCGGTCCTCCACCCCAAGGGTGAATCCCGATGCATCTTTCAGAACTGAAAGCGCTTCACGTTTCCGAGCTCATCACGATGGGCGAGGCACTGGAAATCGACAACGTCGCTCGACTGCGCAAGCAGGAGTTGATGTTCGCGATCATGAAGAAGCGCGCCAAAGCAGGCGAGCAGGTGTTTGGTGACGGCGTGCTCGAAGTGCTGCCAGACGGCTTCGGCTTTCTGCGCTCCATCGACAGCAGTTACATGGCGTCCACCGACGACATCTACCTCTCGCCCAGCCAGGTCCGCCGCTTCAATCTCCACACCGGTGACTTGATCGAAGGTGAAGTGCGCGTCCCCAAGGACGGTGAACGCTATTTCGCGCTGGTCAAGGTGGACCGCGTGAACGGCCTGACGCCCGAGGAGAGCAAGCACAAGATCATGTTCGAGAACTTGACGCCGCTCTTCCCGAAGGAAGCGTTCAAGCTGGAACGTGACAATTTCCGAGGCGAAGAGAACGTCACTGGCCGGATCATCGATCTGATCGCGCCGATCGGCAAAGGCCAGCGCGCCTTGCTGGTGGCCCAGCCCAAGACCGGCAAGACGGTGATGATGCAGCACCTCGCGCATGCCATCATCGCCAACCACCCTGATGTGCACCTGATCGTGCTGCTGGTCGACGAGCGCCCCGAAGAAGTGACCGAAATGCTGCGCACCGTGCGCGGCGAGGTCATCTCCTCGACCTTCGACGAACCGGCCGCCCGCCATGTGCAGGTCGCCGAGATGGTGATCGAGCGCGCCAAGCGCCTGGTCGAGATGAAGAAGGACGTGGTGATCCTGCTCGACTCGATCACCCGCCTGGCCCGGGCCTACAACAACGTCCTGCCCTCGTCGGGCAAGGTGTTGACCGGCGGTGTCGATGCCAACGCCCTGCAGCGCCCCAAGCGCTTCTTTGGCGCGGCACGCAATGTCGAGGAAGGCGGCTCGCTGACCATCATCGGCACGGCGCTGATCGACACCGGCTCGCGCATGGACGAGGTCATCTACGAAGAGTTCAAGGGCACGGGCAACTGCGAAATCCATCTGGATCGCCGCATGGCCGAGAAGCGCGTCTACCCGTCGATCCTGATCAACAAGTCAGGCACTCGCCGGGAAGAACTGCTGCTGCGCCCCGAGATCCTGCAAAAGGCCTGGATCCTGCGCAAGCTGCTCTATCCGATGGACGAGATCGAGGCGATGGAGTTCATCCTCGACAAGATGAAGGCCTCCAAGAACAACCACGACTTCTTCGACATGATGAGGCGTGGGGGTTGAGTTGAGGGCCGCCGGCCCGCGCTGAGGCGCGGGCCAGGAGCGCAGATTTCTGCGCTACAATCCTCGGTTTTCCGCTGTCGGAAAGTGCGCTGTGCATGGGGCCAGCGTGGCTCCTGGCGACATCAGCGACACAGGAAGGCGCCCAGAGCGCTTCAAGCACGCCATGAAACAAGGCATTCACCCGAACTACCGCGACGTCGTGTTCGTGGACCAATCCAACGGCTTCCAGTTCGTGACGCGCTCTTGCGCTCCGGCCCGCGAAATGATCAAGCTGGAAGACGGCCGCGAACTGCCGCTGTTCAAGCTCGAAACCTCGAGCGAATCGCATCCCTTCTACACCGGTCAGCAAAAGAGCGTGGACACGCTGGGCGGCCGCGTCGAGAAGTTCCGCAACAAGTTTGCGCGGATCGGCATCAAGAAGTAAGGCATTCACGCTGCGCACATGGACCACATGGACGCAACGCGTTGTCAAACAAAGGCAGCCTCCGGGCTGCCTTTTTCATTTCTGCATCGGCGCGTCGCCAAGCGCGGCGCCAAGTTTGGCATCATCAACTTGTGAACCCGCCTACCCCTGCACTCGTTGCACAACGTGCCGTTGAGCGCCTGCCCCGTCCCGTCCTGCTGGTGTTCTGTGCTGCCTACCTGCTGCCGGGTCTGTTCGGGCGCGACCCCTGGCGCAACGCAGACCTGACGGCATTCGGATACATGCTGGGCATGGCCGAGGGGCGCATGTCATGGTGGGCGCCTTCGCTGGGCCAACTGCCCGCCGAGACCGCCCTGCTCCCGCACTGGATCGGCGCACTGGCCATCCAGTGGAGCAGTCCCTGGCTGGACCCGGCGCTGGCAGCGCGTTTGCCGTTCGGCGCGATGCTCGCAGTGACCCTGGCTCTGATCTGGTACGCCACCTACCACCTGGCCAAGACCGATGCGGCGCAGCCAGTGCCCTTCGCCTTCGGGGGTGAAGCCGAACCGGTCGCCTATGCCCGGGCCCTGGCTGACGGTGCCCTGCTGGCCACCGTGGCCAGCCTGGGTCTGCTGCAGATGGGCCACGAAACCACCCCGGAGCTGCTGCAACTGATGCTGATGGCTTTGTTGATGTGGTCGCTGGCAGCGGCACCCGCCGACCGGCCCAGCAGCAAGATCGCCGCCTTGCTGTGCTTGCCGGCATTGGCTTTGAGCGGGGCGCCCAGCGTGGCGATGGCACTGGGTTGCCTGGCGATGCCGCTGAGCCAGCGCTCACAGCATCCCGGCGTGCGCAGCCTCTGGAAGTGGCTGCTTGCAGGGCTTCTGGTGGCAGCCGCACTGGCCAGCTTCACCGGCGCCTGGCAATGGCGGATCTCGCTGCGCGGCGCCGCCGAACATTGGCTGGGATTTGCGCGGCAAGTGCTCTGGTTCACCTGGCCCGTCCTGCCGCTGAGCCTCTGGACCCTCTGGCGCTGGCGCGGGCACTGGGCACAGCGCCATCTGGCCATCCCGCTGGTCACCATCGGCGTGGCATGCGCGAGCTCGATCCTGATGGCCGGTTCCGACCGTGCCCTGCTGCTGGCGATGCCGGGCATGGCCATCCTGGCGGCATTCGCGCTGCCCACGCTCAAGCGCAGCGCCGGGGCTGCCATGGACTGGTTTTCGGTGTTCTTCTTCAGCCTGGCGGCGCTGGCCATCTGGGTCACCTACCTGTCGATGCAGATCGGCGTGCCCGCTCAGCCCACGCGCAACATCCTGCGTCTTGCGCCTGGCTTTGAGCCGCGCTACTCGGCGGTGGCGCTGGGGTTTGCGCTGGTCGCCACGGCCGCCTGGGTGGCCCTGGTTCGCTGGCGCACGTCACGGCATCGCCATCCGCTGTGGAAGAGCCTGGTGTTGCCGGCCAGCGGCGTGGCGCTTTCCTGGCTGCTGACGATGACGCTGTTGCTGCCCGTGCTGGACTACGCTCGCAGCACACGGGCACTGGTCGCCCAGATCAAGCGCTCCGTCCCGCCAGGCAGTTGCCTGAGCGCACCGGGCCTGCCCAGGGCGCATGTGGCAGGTCTGGAGGTGTTCGGCAGTTTCAAGGTTGACGCCCGAGAGCAGCCCGGAACCTCGGACACCGGATGCACCTACCGACTGAGCTTGTCGCGCAAGGCTGGGCAGGCGCCGGACCCTGGGTGGGAAGTGCTGGCCCGGCTGCGTCGGCCTGCCGACCGCAACGAGTACTTCACCCTCAGCCGGCGCATCAAGGCAGCAGAGCCGGCGCAGAACTGAGGCTTCTTCAGGCCGCGGTCGCGTCTGCCGTGCTCCGCTGGCGAACCCGGGCAGCCGGAACAACGATGGTGAAACAGGAACCCCGCCCGATTTCGCTGCTGATCTTCAGTTCACCACCGTGCCGCTGGGCGACATGCTTGACGATCGACAGCCCTAGCCCGGTTCCGCCGGTGTCGCGCGAACGGCTGCCGTCGACCCGGTAAAACCGCTCCGTCAGACGGGGCAAGTGTTCCGGTGCAATGCCGGGACCGGTGTCGACGACCCGAATCTCAGCTGCGCCGTCAGAACGCAGGTGGGTGGTCACGGTCACCGAGCCGCCCTCAGGGGTGTAGCGCACCGCGTTGTTGACCAGGTTGCCGACGGCGCTCTGGAGCTCGGCCTCGGCACCCGCCAACTGCAGGCCCGGCCCCCAATCAAAC